>JAFEEZ010000331.1 GCA_018240825.1 Pseudomonadota bacterium
CGTTTCCTCGACGGTGCGACCATATCGGCGCTTCCCGACGCGCGGAGGTGATCATGACGCGGAACTGGCCGGCAGCCATCGTCGCGGCCGTGATGGCATTGATCGGGGCGACATTGACCGTGGGGGGCGCGTATCTCGTTCTGCTGGGCGGATCGCTTTATTATCTCCTCGCCGGTCTGATCCTGCTTGCCTCGGGCTGGCTGCTGTTCCGCGGCCGGATGCTCGGCGGCTGGCTCTATTGCGCGGTGTTCGCGCTCAGCGCGATCTGGGGACTGGCCGAAGCGCGCGGCAACGCCTGGGCGATGGTGCCCTGGTTGATCGCGCCGCTGGTCCTGCTGATCGTGGTGCTGCTTGTCATGCCGACGCTCACCGCCAATCGCGATCGATGGAAATGGGCCGGCGGCGGCATCGCAGCGTCGCTGTTCATCGTCATCGCGATCTTCGCGCTGCTTGGCGCCGGCGGCGGTGCGCCGGCGCTCGCCCTTCCCGCGCCGAGTTCGACCGGCATGAACGATCCGTCCGGCCTCGCGACCGGCGCCGACTGGCCCGCCTATGGCGGCACCTATGCCAACTGGCGCTATTCGCCGCTGACGCAGATCGACCGAAACAATGTCGGCAAGCTGCGCAAGGCATGGGAGACGCATACCGGCGGCACGCCGACCACGCCTGCCTATCAAAAGCTCTACGGGACCGAAAACACCCCCCTCAAGGTCGGCGACCTGCTTTATACCTGCACCGCGAAGAACGTCGTCGTCGCGCTCGACGCCGCGACCGGCAAGGTTGCGTGGCGCCATGACCCCCAGGTGCCCGACGCGTGGATTCCCTATACCACGGCGTGCCGCGGCGTTGCCTTCTACACCGTCCCCGGCGAAACCGCGGGCGCTCCTTGCGCTGCGCGGATCATCGAGGGGACGCTCGATTCCCGACTCATCGCACTCGACGCGCGGACCGGCGCGCCGTGCACGGAGTTCAACGGAACCGGGCAGCAGGACACCAAGGTCGGCATGGGGCCGGTTTATCCCGGCCTCGCCTCGATCAATTCGGCGCCCAGCATCGTGCGCGGCGTCATAGTGGTCGGGCACCAGATTCTCGACGGCCAGTATCGCGGCGCGCCGTCGGGTGTGATCCAGGGATTCGACGCGCGCACCGGCAAGCTGGCCTGGGCGTGGGACATGGAACATCCCGATTGGACCGGATACCCGCCCGCCGGGCAGAGTTGGGCGCGCGGCACGCCCAACATGTGGACGGGGAGCGCCGGCGATGAAAAGCTCGGACTGGTTTACGTGCCGCTCGGCAACGTCGCCGACGATTACATCTCGGCCGGCCGGACCCCGCGCGAAAACGCCTATTCGAGCTCGGTCGTCGCGATCGACGTGACCACCGGCAAGCCGCGCTGGAGCTTTCAGGCAGTCAAGAAGGACGTATGGGACTACGACTTCGGCAGTCCGCCGTCGCTGATCGATTACAAAGGCGCGGCGGCGATCGTCATCCCCTCGAAGCAGGGCGACCTCTACATCCTCGACCGCGCGACCGGGCGCCCGCTGACCCCGATCGGCTCGATCGCCGCGCCGCAGGGCGGAGTCGAGCCCGCCGAACGCGCCGCGCGCCAGATCGTCTCGCTGTGGCAGACGCTGCGCAAGCCGCCGCTGGTCGAATCGGACATGTGGGGGATGTCGCCGATCGACCAGATGCTGTGCCGCATCCAGTTCCGCAAAGCCGATTATCGCGGCGAATTCACCCCGCCGGACACTGGCCGCGCGAGCGTGCAATATCCCGGCTATAACGGCGGCAGCGACTGGGGTGGCGTGGTGATCGATCCGGTGCGCGGCATATTGATCGCCAATTACAACGACATGCCGAATTACGTGCGGCTGGTGCCGCGCGCCGAGGCCGACCGGCAAGGGATTAAGCCGCGCTTCGCCTCGGCCACCGTCTCGAGCAAGAGCCATTCGATCGACCCGCAATGGGGGGTGCCCTACGCGATCGACGTCAACGCCGGGTGGCGCATGCCGTTTACCAAGCTGATGTGCAAACGCCCGCCATATGGCGGGATCCGGGCGATCGACATCGCGACGGGCAAGACGCTGTGGGACCGCCCGCTCGGCGCCGCGCGGCGCAACGGCCCGTTCAACGTGCCGACGATGCTGCCGCTGACGATCGGAACGCCCAACAATGGCGGGTCGGTGGTGACCGCGAGCGGCCTCGTCTTCATCGCGGCGGCCACCGACGATCTGATCCGCGCGATCGACCTCCGGACCGGCGACACAATATGGTCGGCGGCGCTCCCGGCGGGCGGACAGGCCACCCCGATGATCTATGAGCAGGACGGCCGCGAATATCTCGTGATCTTCGCCGGCGGGCATCATTTCATGGAAACGCCCGCGGGCGACAGCGTGGTGGCCTACACGCTGCCGTAGCGGACCGAAAAGTGGCGATCGCGGCGCTTCCCGGAGCGCAGGCGCTTGATCCGCGCGTCCATCGCGCCCACATCGCGCTCATGCTGATAGAGACCGAGACCACGCCCAACCCGGCGACGCTGAAGTTCCTGCCCGGCCGCACCGTGATGGACGGTGGCACGCGCGATTTCGCGACGCCCGAGGAGGCCGGCGCGAGCCCGCTGGC
>JAFEEZ010000332.1 GCA_018240825.1 Pseudomonadota bacterium
AGCCATTCTTGCGCCAGCCGTGGATCCACTTGGTCAGCCCGTCCATGACATAGCGGCTGTCGGTCGACAGCGTCACGCGGCACGGCCGCTTGAGCGCGTTCAGGCCTTCGATTGCCGCGCGCAATTCCATGCGGTTGTTGGTGGTTGGGTTCTCGCCGCCCGACAATTCCTTCTCGGTCTTGCCCATCCGCAACAGCACGCCCCAGCCGCCCGGCCCGGGATTGCCCCTGCACGAGCCGTCGGTCGCGATCTCGACATGGGGAAGTTCGGTCATGCGAAACAAGCGGGATTGGCTTCATACCATCGGGTCCGGCGCCAATAGGCTAACGGATCCTTGCGCGTCACGAGCGCATCGGCAGGCGTGTTGAGCCAATCCCAGGCCCGGGTCAGGAAGAATCGAATACACGCTCCGCGTGCCAAGATGTGCAAGGCTGCGCGTTCGTCCGGCGGTAATGGGCAGGCGTCGAGATAGCCTTCCAGAAGCGCGGCGCCGATTCCGGCGTCCAGCGCCGCGCCGTTGGTGTCGAACGCCCATGCCGTATGCATCACGGCCAGATCGTAGGCGCGGAAGTCGGTGCAGGCGAAATAAAAGTCGATCAGACCCGCTACGTCATTACCGCGCATCAAAACGTTGTCGGGGAACAGGTCGGCGTGGATTGCCGTACGCGGCAACCCTTCCGGCCAGCCGTCAAGGACCTCGTCCAGTTCAGTCAGCAGATCGAAATAAAGATCGGGGAAATCTGGCGTAATGCGGTCGAGTGAGTCCCCGCACTGTCTGGCCAGCTCTTCCCATGCTTTGGGGCCAAGGCTGTTAGGCCGTTCAAGCGCAAAATCCATTGCGGCGATGTGGAGTCGAGCAAGCGCATTGCCCGCCGACCGCGCCTGGGCAGCGGTAGGATGCGAAACCGATACACCGGGCAGAAACTTGATCAGGCACGCCGGGCGGCCCTCGAGTTCCTGTATCTCGACTCCGTTCCGGTCCTTGATCGCGGGCGGGACGGGCAGGCCCTGCGCGTCGAGATGGTTGAGCAACGCCATGAAAAACGGCAGGTCGGCCGCATCCACCCGTTTTTCGTAGAGCGTCAGGATGAACCGCCCCTTGGTCGTGTCGACCAGATAGTTCGAGTTCTCTACACCCTCCGCGATGCCCTTGGCCGACACCAGCTCGCCAACGTCATAGCGGGTCAGGAAGTCGCCCAGCGCTTCGGCCGAAACGTGTGTATAGACCGCCAACTCTATCCCCCGTTCGGTTCGAGCGAAGTCGAGAACCGTTGGCGCAACGCCCGAATGCGTGTCTCGACTTCGCTCGACACGAACGGAAAGGTTTTACGCCGCAGCCTCGAGCCCGCGCGGCAGCTTGAACGCGACGCTTTCGCGCGTCGTCTCTTCCTCGCGTTCGGTGACGTCAAAGCGCTCCGTCAGGCGATCCACCAGCTCGCGCACCAATTGTTCCGGCGCGGAAGCGCCCGCCGTGAGGCCGAGCGTTGCAACGCCGTCGAGAAACGCCCAGTCGAGATCGGCGGCGCGTTGGATCAGCATGGCCGGAATCCCCTGTCGCTCCGCGACCTCGACCAGCCGCAGCGAGTTGGACGAATTGGGCGCGCCGATCACCAGCACCGCGTCGCACGCGGCCGCGATCCCCTTTACCGCAGTCTGGCGGTTGGACGTGGCGTAGCAAATGTCCTCGCCCCGCGGCGCTTCGATCGCGGGAAACCGGGCCTGGAGCGCGGCGACCACCGCGGCAGTATCGTCGACCGACAATGTGGTCTGGGTGAGAAATGCAAGATTCCCCGGATCGGCCGGTCGAAAGCCCGCGACGTCGGCGAGGGTCTCGATCAGCGTCATTGATCCCTCGGGCACCTGGCCGAACGTGCCGATCACCTCGGGATGTCCGGCATGGCCGATGAACACGATATGCTTGCCCGCCGCGACCAGTCGTTCGGCCTGACGGTGCACCTTGCTGACTAGCGGACAAGTGGCGTCGAGATAGGCAAGCCCGCGCTCCGCCGCCTTGGCCGGCACCGCCTTGGGCACGCCGTGCGCGCTGAACACGACAGGGACGCCGTCGGGCACGTGGTCGAGTTCCTCGACGAAAACCGCCCCCTTGGCCTTCAGCGTGTCGACCACGAACTTGTTGTGGACGATTTCATGGCGGACATAGACCGGCGGGCCGTATTTCTCGATCGCCAGTTCGACGATGCGGATCGCACGGTCGACCCCGGCGCAGAAACCGCGCGGCGCCGCGATCAGCAATTCGAGGGGCGGTTTGGGAGCGGGATCCATCGCCGCGCCTCTACGCGATTGCTTGCGTGAGGCAAAGACGCTTCCTATGGATGGCGCGCCCGGTTCTTCGCGTAGCAAAGGTTCTCTCGCCCGTGTCATTCCGCATCCTCGCCGCCCCGATCGCCCTTGCGCTGGTGATGGGCGGTTGCGCCAGCAAGGGCGATCTGGACATTTCGGAAGCGGGAGCGGGCGTCACCGCCGTGCGCACCGCCTGTCCGACCGTGGGCGTACCCGCGGGGACCGGCGACGTCACCCTGTTCGATCCTGCGACCAGCCGCGATTCGACCGCGATCGACGTGGTCGCGGTGATGACCGACGTGCGCTCGACCTGCGGCGACAATGGGCCGGACGTCATCACCGACGTGACGTTTCAGGTGCTCGCGCGCCGCGCGAAGGCGGATGGACCGCGCGACGTGACGCTGCCCTATTTCATCACCGTCGTGCAGGGCGGCAGCGCGGTCGTCGCCAAGCGGATCGGCCGCGTCGTGGTTCATTTCGACGCTGGGCAAACGCGCGCCAGCGTCAGTGGGTCGGCCAAGGCCAGCGTGGTTCGCGCCGCCGCGACGCTGCCTGACGACGTCAAGCGGCGCATCACCCAGAAGCGCAAGGGAGGCAGCGAAGCCGCGGCGGTCGATCCGCTGTCGGCCCCCGACGTCCGCGCCGCCGTGCTGCGCGCGACGTTCGAAGCGCTGGTCGGGTTCCAGCTTACCGACGACCAGCTCAAATACAACGCGACGCGCTAAGCCGCGTTGACTCCTTGCCAGCGGCAGGTCACAGCGCCCTCAGTCGCTGACGACGCGGGAGAGCGTGGGGAGACCCACCGCCGAAGGAGCAACCGCCCCGGAATCTCTCAGGCAGAAGGACCGCGTTCGGTCGATAGCGATGCTCTGGAAAGAGCCCGGTTCGCCCGGGCCGCCGAAGGGGTAAGCCGGACGTTTCGCGCGACCGGTGAAAGCTCTCAGGTTCCGTGACAGAGGGGGCGGCGGATATTCGGCTCCACGGAGCCGTTGTCGCGCCGTCATCTGTTGTGGAGACCAGTTGTGACCGACGTGGATCTGGCCAATGACTATGTCGAGGTGGAGCTGGCAACGCTCCCGCTCGACGCGTGGCATCGCGCGCGGGGCGGGCGGATGGCGCCGTTCGCGGGCTATCACATGCCGGTCCAGTATGAAGGGATCATGGCCGAGCACCTATGGGTGCGCGAATCGGCCGGGCTGTTCGACGTGTCGCATATGGGGCAGTTGCTGCTGTCCGGCGAAGGGGTCGACGACGCGCTCGAACGGCTGATCCCGGCGGACGTGAAGGGCGTCCAGCTCGGCCAGCAGAAATATTCGCTGCTTCTCGCCGACAATGGCGGCATCCTCGACGACCTTATGTTCACCCGCTGGCCGGGCGGCATCTACATGGTCGTCAACGGCGCGGTGAAATATGACGATCTCGCACATCTGCGCGAGAATCTGCCCGACGAGATCACGATCAACCATCTCGACGACCGCGCGTTGCTGGCGTTGCAGGGACCGAAGGCGTTCGAGGTGTTGAAGCGCCACACGACGGGCCAATGGCCGCTCGGTGCGCTGGTGTTCATGCGCGGCGGGCAGTTCGAAATCGCCGGGGTCGAGGCGTATATCAGCCGATCGGGCTATACCGGCGAGGACGGGTTCGAGATTTCGATTCCCGCCGATCAGGCCGAAAAGATCGCGGACCTGTTGTGCGCGGAGCCCGAGGTGAAGCCCATCGGGTTGGGCGCGCGCGATTCGCTGCGACTCGAAGCGGACTTGCCGCTCTACGGTCACGATCTCGATCCCGAGACGACGCCGATCATGGCCGCGCTCAACTTTGCGGTCGCGAGCAAGCGCCGCCGCGAGGAAGCCAACTTTCCCGGCGCCGAGCGCATCCTGATGGAACGCGAGGCTGGCCCGGTGTCGAAACGCGTCGGGCTGCTGGTCGAAGGACGTCAGCCCGTCCGCGAAGGCGCCGCGGTGCTCGACGCCGAGGGATCGGAAGTCGGCAAGGTCACGTCGGGCGGATACGCCCCGACGCTCGGCGTGCCGATCGCGATGGCCTATGTCCCGCTCGCGATGGCCGAGATCGGCGCCCGCATCCAGCTCACCCAGCGCGGCAAGGTGCACGAAGCGACCGTCGCCGCCATGCCTTTCGTCCCCCACAAATACGTCCGAGGAGCGAAGTAAGATGCGCTATTTCACCGAAGATCATGAATGGGTCGATGTCGACGGCGATATCGGCACGGTCGGCATCACCGATTATGCGCAGGGCCAGCTCGGCGACATCGTGTTCGTCGACGTGCCCGAAGAGGGCAAGGCCGTCGCCAGGGGCGACGAGGCCGCGGTGGTCGAATCGGTCAAGGCGGCGTCGGACGTCTACTCGCCGGTGTCGGGCACGGTGATCGAGGGCAATGCCGACCTCGCCGACAATCCGGGCCTGGTCAACGAGGATGCCGACGGTGACGGCTGGTTCTTCAAGCTTACCTTGAGCGATC
>JAFEEZ010000333.1 GCA_018240825.1 Pseudomonadota bacterium
AGCAAGCAGCAGCGGACGGTTTGGGACCAGGTCCATCAAGGACAGCAGACCGCGCTCGCCGCCGCGAAGCTCGGCATGCCGGCCGGCAGGGTCGATGACGCGGTGCGGCGGCTGTACGAAGGGTTCGGCTATGGCCCCGGCTACAAGCTGCCCGGCTGCTCGCACCGTACCGGGCACGGCATCGGGCTCGACGGGCACGAGCCGGTCAATCTGGTGCGCGGCGAAATCGCGAAACTCGCGCCAGGCATGTGCTTTTCCAACGAGCCCGGCATCTACATCCCGGGCAAGTTCGGCGTGCGGCTCGAGGATTGCTTCCATATGACCGATGTCGGCCCGAAATGGTTCAGCACGCCGCCGCCGTCGATCGACCAGCCGTTCGGGTGAAGCGGTTGCTTGGCAAGCCGCGCCGCCTTGCCTAAGTCGCGGCCATGACCTCGACCAACGACATTCGCCGCGGCTTCCTCGATTATTTCGGCAGCGAGGGGCATTCGATCGTCCCTTCGGCGCCGCTGGTGCCGCAGAATGACCCGACGCTGATGTTCGTGAACGCGGGGATGGTGCCGTTCAAGAACGTCTTCACGGGATTGGAGACGCGGCCCTATTCGACCGCGACGTCGAGCCAGAAGTGCGTGCGGGCGGGCGGCAAGCATAACGATCTCGACAATGTCGGCTATACCGCGCGGCACCACACCTTCTTTGAAATGCTCGGCAACTTTTCGTTCGGCGATTATTTCAAGGACCGCGCGATCACGCTGGCGTGGAATCTGCTGACCAAGGAGTGGGGGCTCGCGAAGGACCGGTTGACCGTCACCGTCTATCACACCGATGACGAGGCGTTCGACCTGTGGCGGAAAATCTCCGGTCTCCCCGATGAGCGCATCATCCGCATCGCGACCAAGGACAATTTCTGGGCGATGGGATCGGACGGGCCGTGCGGGCCGTGTTCGGAAATTTTCTTCGACCATGGCGACCATATTCCCGGCGGACCGCCGGGCAGCCCGGACGAGGATGGCGATCGCTTCGTCGAGATATGGAACCTCGTCTTCATGCAGTTCGTGCAGGAAGCCGACGAGATTATCGGCGGCTTGCCCAAACCGTCGATCGACACCGGCATGGGGCTCGAACGCATCGCCGCGGTGATGCAGGGCGTCCACGACAATTACGACACCGACACGTTCAAGGCGCTGATCGCCGCCTCCGGCGCGCTGACGCATACCGCGACGACCGGCGACAATCAGGCAAGCCACCGCGTGATCGCCGACCACCTTCGAACCTCCGGCTTCCTGGTCGCCGACGGCGTCCTCCCGGCCAATGAAGGTCGCGGCTATGTGCTGCGCCGGATCATGCGCCGCGCGATGCGGCATGCGCATCTGCTCGGCGCGAAGGAGCCGCTGATGCACCGGCTGGTTCCGGCGCTGGTGGCCGAGATGGGCGCCGCCTATCCCGAGCTGGTCCGCGCGCAGCCGCTGATCGAGGCGACGTTGCAGCAGGAAGAGACGCAATTCCGCAAAACCCTCGACAAGGGGCTGAAGCTGCTCGACGAGGCGACGGCCGAGATGGCGCCCGGGTCGACCCTGCCGGGCGAAACCGCGTTCAAGCTCTATGACACGTACGGCTTTCCCTATGACCTGACCGAGGACGCGTTGCGCGCGCAAGGATTGCAAGTCGATCGCGAGGCGTTCGACGCCGCGATGGCCGAGCAGAAGCGCGCAGCGCGCGCCGCGTGGAAGGGATCGGGCGACAAGGGATCTGACGAGCTGTGGTTCGACCTCGTCGAAGAAAAAGGCGGGACGGAGTTCACCGGCTACACGTCGGAAGAGGGAGAGGGTGAGGTCGTCGCCCTGGTCAGGAACGGCGCGCGTGTCGATCGCGCGGGCGCGGGAGACGAGGTCGACATCGTGTTCAACCAGACGCCGTTCTACGCCGAAAGCGGCGGGCAGGTCGGCGATGCCGGGATTGCGCGCAACGACCGGGTCAAGGCGCGCGTGTTCGACACGCAAAAGCATCTCGGCCGCCTGTGGGCGCACCGCGCCAGGATCGAGAGCGGTGAGATCGCGGTCGGCGATGCGCTGCACCTGACCGTCGACGGCGAGCGCCGCAACGCGATCCGCGCAAACCATTCGGCGACGCATTTGCTTCACGCCGCTTTGCGCGAGCGGCTCGGGACACATGTCGCGCAGAAGGGGTCGCTGGTCGCGCCCGACCGGCTGCGCTTCGACTTCTCGCAGCCAGTCGCGGTCGATGGCGACGCGCTGGCGGCGGTAGAGGCCGACGTGAACGCCTATATCCGTCAGAACGATACGGTCTCGACCCGGCTGATGACTCCGGACGAAGCGATCGCCGAGGGCGCGATGGCGTTGTTCGGGGAGAAATATGGCGACGAGGTGCGTGTCGTGTCGATGGGGCGCGCCAACGAAAACGGGGGCCAGAAAATCTACAGCCTCGAACTATGCGGCGGCACGCACGTCAATGCGACCGGCGACATTGGGCTGTTCAAGGTCGTGAGCGAAGGCGCGGTGTCGTCGGGCGTCCGGCGCGTCGAGGCGCTGACCGGGGAGGCGGCGCGGGCGTACCTCTCCAGCCGCGACGAAAAGTTGCGCGAGGCGGCGGCGGCGCTGAAATCTTCGCCGGACGAGGTGCCGGCGCGCGTTGCGCAGCTCGTCGAGGATCGCCGCCGGCTCGAGCGGGAGCTCGCCGAAGCGAAGAAGGCGCTGGCGCTCGGTGGAGGGGGCGGGACTTCCGCCGGGCCAGACCAGGTCAACGGCGTCAATTTCATGGCGCAGGTCGTCGACGGGCTTGACCCGAAGGGCCTGCGCGGCGCGGTCGACGAGATCAAGCAGCGAATAGGGTCCGGCGTCGCAATGATCGTCGCGGTGAACGACGGCCGCGCCTCGGTCGCGGTCGGCGTAACGGACGACCTCACCGCGCGGTTCAATGCCGTGGACCTGGTCAAGCAAGCCGTCTCTGCACTTGGCGGCCAAGGCGGCGGCGGTCGCGCCGACATGGCGCAGGGCGGCGGGCCGGACGGCGACAAGGGCGACGACGCGGTCGCGGCGGTGAAGGCGGCGCTGGCGGGTTAAGCGGCTGGGTCGCGGCGCACGCGTTTGATCCGTGGTTCGCGGTCGAGTTTCGCCGCGTCACGGATTTCCCGGCGCAGTTCGTCGCGCTTTTCGTGAATCGAGGCGATCACGGGGCCCATAGGAACACCGAGATCGACCAACACGGCCTCGGACAATTGCAGCGAGCTTTCAAGCGTTTCAGGCACCGCATCGGTCACGCCCGCCTTGTAGAGCTCGGCGGCATGCGCAGCATCGCGGGCGCGCGCGATGATCGTCAGGCCGGGCACCCAGCCGCGGACGCGCTTGGTCAGCCGGACAGTCAACACCGGATCGTCCATCGTGAGCACCAAAGCTTTCGCGCGGCCCAGGTTGAGGCGGTCGACCAGTTCGCTGCGCGCGACATCCCCAAACACGACCGAATAACCGTCCCGGCGCGCAAGCTTGGCGGCGTCGATATCCGCGTCGACCGCCAGATAGGGCTGCCCATGTTCCCGAAGCATGTCAGCCACCATCTTGCCGACGCGGCCGAACCCGATCACGACCGTGCCGGGGCCTGCGCCGGCGATATCGAGGTCGGGAGCCACGCCCTCTCGCGCCTCCAGCCGTCGCGCGACCACGCGGCCGATCTCCGCAAGCGCCGGCGTCACGGTCAGGCCGAGCGCAGTCACGGTCTGCCAGAAAGCGGCATCGGAGGCGGCGATCAGGCCCGCCGACGCCGCCGTGCCGAGCACGATCAACGTCGTTTCCGACGGGCTCGACATCAGCAGGCTGGTTTCCGCCGCCGTCCCGCTTCGCGCGCCCGACAGCCGCAACAGGCCGAACGTCACGAGAGATTTCGCCGCGACCACGCCTGCCAACGCGAGCACGAAATCGGTCCAGTTGGCGAACAGCGTTTCGAGGTTCAGGCTCATGCCAACGGTAATCAGGAACACGCCGAGCGCCAGCCCTTTGAACGGCGCGGTGATCACTTCCACCTCGCTGTGATACTCAGTCTCGGCGATCAGCAGCCCGGCCAGCAACGCGCCCACGATCGGCGACAGGCCAGCCGCCGAGGTGGCGAGGCTGGCGACGATCACGACCAGCAATGAGATGGCGAGGAACAGCTCCGGGCTCTTCGTACGGGCCGCCTGTGCGAACAGCCGCGGCAGAACAAATCGACCGACCAGGAAGATGGCCGCAATGGCGACGGCGCCCCAAAGCAGCGTGTTGAAGACGCCGCTCGTCGCGCCGCCGCCAAGCGCCGCGAGCACGAAGATGATCGGCACCAGCGCAAGATCCTCGAACAGCAGCATCGCGAACGCGCTGCGCCCGACCGGGCTCTCCGTGCCGGCGATCGGCAAGACCAGGGCTGTCGACGACAAGGCCAGCGCCAAGCCCAGGCCCAGGCCGGCCGTCCAGCTGTTGCCCCACATCAGCAAGGCGACGCCGATCACCGCCGCGCATCCGAACAATTC
>JAFEEZ010000334.1 GCA_018240825.1 Pseudomonadota bacterium
CAGCACCAGCGCGAAGGTCAGATGCCAACGCCGCGCCAGCGCGAGATTGTAGCTCGACGGGATCGTAAGCCACGCTGGCCAGTACGGCGTGTCGAGCCACGGCTGTTCGTAATTGGCGCCATACTGCCCCCAATAGAGATGCGGGTGCGCGTTAAGGATGGTCAATCCGCTGCCGATCATGACGAAGATCGTGACCGCATTGATCCAGTGCCAGAGGCGCGTCGCGAGCCGGTGGCGATAGATGGTGCGCGGCGCGAGCGGCTGCGAGGCTTCGGGTTCGGGCGGCGGCGAGGCTTCCTCCATCGCCACAGCCTAACGCATCGTCTTCCTAAAGTCGCCCGGCAAACAGATCGATCTTGCCGATCGGCACCCCCTTCATGCGAAGAATCGCATAGACCATCGACAGATGGAAATAGATGTTGGTCGTCGCGAATACCGACAACCACTGCCCGGCCGGCAGCGTCGGTTCCATCGTGTCGGTGATCTGGTGGGTCAGTGGCGCGTCGTCGCGGCCGGCGAACTGTTCCGCAGTCAACGCGGCGAGTTCGGTCCGCGCGGTCGCGATGGCCGCGCGCAGTTCGTCGAGGTTCGCCGTATCGGTCAGCCGCTCGGGCGCCGGCAGTCCGGCAACGCGTGCGGTCCATTGACGCGAGAAGCTGATCACCACCTCGGCCTGGAAGCGCAGCGGATGCATGTCGTCGACCAGCCGCCAGTCAAGGATGGCGTCGGGCCCTACCCCCTGTTCGGCCGCGAACGCCGCGCCTTTACCTAGCAGATGCGCCAGCGATTCGAGCGTTCGATCGTAAAGATCGACGAAGCTGAACAGGGTAATTGGCATGAATACTCCTCTGTTTCGTGCAGCTTAGCTACGGTCAAGTAAAGGTAACTGCAAGCGGTGTCGGAGAGGGATCAACGAGCCTGACTGTCGGCGCGCGACAAATGACTTGATTGTTACCCACAACAGGTTCCTTCTCTGGTTACACAAGAAGAGGGGAACAGGCATGATTCGTTCGTTCATCATGGGCGCAGCGACCGCAACGTTCGTTGTCGGCGGCGTCGCGATCGCGAAGCAATATGTTGATTACACGCCGCAAAAGGGCTTTTGGGAGATCAACGCGGTCGAGGTCGATCCCAATCATATAGACGAGTATCTGACCGGCCTGCGCAAATCGCAGGTGCCTGCTTTCGAGGTGCTGAAGAAACGCGGGTTGATGGACTCATACAAATTCCTCGTCCGCACCGGCTATGCCAAGGGATCGCCCAATGTCCTCATCATGACGCATGTCAGCAGCTCGGCGCTGCTCGATCCGGACAGGGCGCGTGATGAAGCGGTCGAAAAGGAAATCCTGGCGACGTTCAGCGAGGAACAGGGCAAGGCCGCGGTGGCAGGGTACGAAAAGTATCGCCAATTCCTCGATGACGGGCTCTGGACCGAAATGACGATCGAGAAATAGGACCCATGTCCGACCTGCCCTTGCCCGGCGCGCGGCGCTCGGCAAGGGTGTCGGCATGAACGTTTCCGACGCCATCGCGACGCGCCGGTCGGTGCGTGGGTTCCTCGACAGGCCGGTGGATGCCGCGCTGTTGCGAGAGATCGTCGTCAAGGCGGCAAGGGCGGCGAGCGGCGGCAACCTCCAGCCCTGGCACGTCGATCTGCTATCGGGCGACAGCCTGGCTGACTTGAAACGCGTCATCGCCGCCAAGCTGATGGCGGGAGAGGCCGAGACGCCCGCTTATGACATCTATCCGCGCGAGCTTGCGGCGCCGTACCGCGACCGCCGCTTCGCGGTCGGCGAGGCGATGTACGGCCATGTCGGCATTCCGCGCGAGGACAAGGCGGCTCGGCGGCTATGGTTTGCGCGCAACTTTCAATTTTTCGGCGCGCCCGCCGCCTTATTCTGCACCGTCGACCGTCGGATGGGGCCGCCGCAATGGTCCGATCTCGGCATGTATTTGCAAAACGTGATGCTGCTCGCGGTGGAAGCGGGCCTCGCGACATGCCCGCAGGAATGTTGGGCAATGTATCCAGAGACGGTCGAACGATTCCTCGGAACACCGCCCGAGCGAATGCTGTTTTGCGGCATGGCGATCGGATACGAGAATCCATGCGAGTCGGCGAACCGCCTCCGCAGCGAGCGAGCCTGCGCAAGCGAGTGGCTGACGGTGCGCGATTAAAGCACGACGGGTTCGCGTTCGGCATGCTCGATCGCGGCGAGGATCATTTTTTCCCACACCGCCGTATCACCCACTTGCGCCATCGCCTCGTCGGGTTCGCGCAAAGTCTTGAGCAACGCGACAGCATCGTCGAGGTGATCGCGCCACGTCGCGTCGACCGTATCCGATGCGGATGTTTCGTCGCCGTCGGCGTTGGCGCTGGCGCGCTGGCCTGCGAGCACGCGGGCGATGCGTTCGGCGGCGTTCAGGTTGGCGATGTCCATCGGCATTCTCCTCGCGGGGGAAAACCCGCGACGAGCCCGGACGATCCCTCGGCTACTGGCCGTCAGGCGCTAGCCTGGCGACCGCCACCCTGCCCGCCACGTCCGCGGCGGCGATTGCGGCCGCGCGCAGCATAGGGGTTTGCCGGGCGCGGGTCGTGCGTCTTGCGCGGCGGGCGCTGGCCGCTCGGACCACGTGGACGCTCATCGCGGGGGATTTCAACAGGACCCGCTTTCTTACGCACCGAAGCGAGGCGTGCGGCTTCGGCCAGGAAGCCCTCGGGCAGCGCCTTCAGCGGCACCTTCTGGCGGATCGTCTTTTCGACGTCGCGCAGGTACGGCTTTTCGTCGTCGGCGACGAAGCTGATCGCGATCCCGTCATTGCCCGCGCGCGCCGTGCGACCGATTCGGTGGACGTACTGCTCGGGCACGTTGGGCAACTCGAAATTGATCACGTGGCTGACGCCCGACACGTCAATACCACGTGCCGCGATATCGGTCGCGACCAGGATCGGCACGTCGCCCGATTTGAACGCGGCGAGTGCCCGTTCGCGCTGCGGCTGCGATTTGTTGCCGTGGATCGCGTTGGCTGCAATTCCGTTCTGGCCGAGTAGCCGCACGACCCGATCGGCGCCGTGCTTGGTGCGTGTGAACACAAGCGCGCGGTCGATTGACGGGTCGGCCAGCGTCATCGTCAGCAGCGCCTGCTTTTCCGTCTGGTTGACGAAGGTTGCATATTGATCGACTCGCTCCGCAGTGGTCGCCGCCGGCTTGATCGTGACGGTCGCCGGATTGGTGATGAACTGGTCGGCGAGGCTGCGGATCGACTGCGGCATCGTCGCCGAGAAAAACAGCGTCTGACGCTGACGCGGCACCATCTTCACGATCTTTTTGAGCGCGTGGATAAAGCCGAGGTCAAGCATCTGGTCAGCCTCGTCGAGCACCAGCGTCTCGATCAATTGGAGGCTGACGAACCGCTGTTC
>JAFEEZ010000335.1 GCA_018240825.1 Pseudomonadota bacterium
TGAACTCGGGCCGTTCAAATGGAACGGCGATACCGCGCTCCAGTATCGCGAGGACATGATCATTCCGTTCTTCAACCACTATTTGAAGGACGGCCCGTCGGTGACGCCGCCCGCTGCGACGATCTACAATACCGGCGAGAACCATTGGGACCGCTTCAGCGAATGGCCGCTGGCGTGCGAGAAGGGATGCCCGTCGCCGCTCACGCCGCTCTATCTCGGCGCGGATGGCGGGCTGGGGTTCGACACTCAAACAGCGGGCGGGGACAGTTACGTCTCCGATCCCGCCAAGCCGGTTCCGCACCTGCCGCGGCCTGTAAATTTCAACGACGGGCGCTGGGGCGACTGGCTGGTGCAGGATCAGCGCAGCTATGACGGCCGCCCGGACGTGATGACCTATTCGACGCCGGTGCTGACCAAGGCGGTGCGCGTGTCCGGCGCGCCAATCGCCGACCTATTCGCCAAGACCACGGGCACCGATGGCGATTTCGTGGTCAAGGTGATCGATGTCTTCCCCAGCGAAAATGCGGGCGATCCCAAGATGGGCGGATATCAACTCGCGATCAGCCTCGACATCTTCCGCGGGCGCTATCGCAACAGCTTCAGCAACCCGTCGCCGATTCCGGCCAACCAGGTGCAGGAATACAAGTTCCGCCTGCCCACGGTGAACCACGTCTTCCTGCCGGGGCACCGCATCATGGTGCAGGTGCAGTCGAGTCTGTTCCCGCTCTATGACCGCAACCCGCAGAAATATGTGCCGAACATCTTCTTCGCGAAGAAGGCGGACTATCAAAAGGCGACAGTGACGATCATGCGTGGCGGAAAGACGCCGAGCCAGGTGTGGCTGCCGGTCGTGCCGCTCGCTCCGCCACAGTTGATGCGGTAGGAAAACGCGCCGCGTGTTTGGCGGCGGTTCAGGTAAAAGTCGGTAGGCGTGATCGGAATGACGGGGTTCGCGGTTTGGAGACGCGCGGGGGCGTGGCTCGCGGGGGCGGCGACGCTGCCCGCGCTGGCGGTCGCGCAGACGGCGCCGAGCGGGCCGCAGACCGATCCCAGCCTCGACCGTTTCAGCCTGCCGCCGGCGACGCGGCCGCGCCCCCGGCCGACGCCGCCAATCGCCGGGCCGATCATCGCTCCGCTGCGGCCCCGGACTCTGGCGGGTCCGACCGCCGTCACGCCGACGCCTGCGCCCAGCACGACCGCCACGCCGCCGGCGCGGACGCAGGCCCCCGCCGCGAAGCCAACGCGCCGACCGGTCGAGCCTACTGCACAACCTACCCCGGCGCCGACGCCGTCGCCGACTGTGGCGCCCACAGCCGCGACGGCGCTGCCGGAAACCGCTCCGACGGCCGCGCCCGTCGCCGCGCCGACTCCCGAAACGGCTCCATCGCCATCGACTGCCGCAGCGCCGTCGACCCGGCTGCCAACCGGCCTGCTGATCGTGCTCGGAACGGCGGCATTGGCGCTGGTCGCAGTCGCCGGATTTCTACTCGGCCGGCGCCGTGCTGCCCGGCAGGAACAAGCCGTCGAGCCCGCACCACCTGCTCCCGATCCCGTCGCCGCGCCGGCCGAACCGGCGAGCAGCCATGTGACCATTCCGGCGCGCCGCCGCGTCGCTGATGAAGCTGCACCCAGGCTGGAAATCACGCTGATCCCCAAGCGCGCGGGCACCAACCTGATGAGCGCGGCGGTCGATTATCGCGTCATCATCCGCAATGCTGGCGCGGTCGCCGCGCGCGACATCCGCTTCGCGATGTACATGCTGAGCGCGAGCGCGCGGCAGGCGCAGGACCTCCAGATGATCTTCACCGCGAACATCGAACAGCCGGTGGTCGCGCCGTTCGAGCTCGCGCCCGGTCAGGAGATGGACCTGTCGGGCATGGCGATGCTGCCGCGCGAGCAAGTCAACGTCATGACGATCGACGGCAAGCCGTGGTTCGTGCCGGTCCTGGCGATGAAGGCCGAATATCGCTGGGGCGAAAATGTCGGAGCACCAGGGGTCGCAACCGCCGCGCATATGATCGGGATCGATCGCGGGGAGGGGGCGAAGATGGCGCCGTTCCGCCTCGACGGTGGGCCCCACATGCATCCCGAAGTCGCGGAACGGAAGGTCGCCTAACGCTTCCTGCGAGCCGTGAGGATCGCGTCGCGCATTCCCGGATAGACGACGTCGTTGCCGTGACCGCTGAGGTGATCGCCGTCGAAGTAGAGCGGTCGCCCCGCCCGGTCGAACGCACGGCAAGGGTCGCCGGGGCATAAAATGGGAAACGGATCCCATATGCGAAGCGCGGGGTACCGGCGCGCCAAGCCGGTCGTCGCGTCCATGACGTGCCGGCGTAACGCCAGCGCCTGGTCGCGCGCTATTGTCAGCCCGCCCGCGCAAATCGGATTGGCGCGATCGTACCAGTCGGCACAGCGGAACGGCGGCGCAGGAAGGATTGGCTTGGGCGCCTCGATGACGACGCGAAACCCGGCCGCCTGTAAACGCGCCAGCGTCGACTGGGCCTCGGCTACGGCCACGGGCGACAGGGAGTTATCGACCGGCGTGTCGTGTTCTGCGTCGTGACCGAACTGGTTGACCAACCGCGTAAGTCGCAGCCCGGGCAGAAATATTACATCGCCCGGCCGCCCCTGCCTGCGAAGATCGTCGTAAAACCGGCGATAGAATGTGGCGCAGCGGTGTTTGACGTCCATCGGCTGGATCAGGCGCAGGAAGGGACAGCCGGGATGGAAATAGCTGGCGACCGGCACGCCGAGTTCAGCGGCGAGCTGGCGATAATTGGGGGCGTAGGCCGTATTGTGCGAATCGCCGATCGCGAAGACGCGGAATCCAGCCGCGCGCGACGTGCAATTGCCCGGCGTCCAGCGATCGACACCGCGATCGCGCGACATTGTCACGGCGCAGTGCGAAAGCGCGGGGTTCAGTGCGTGGCGCTCGTCGGCATACCACGCCGAATGATCACGCGTGACACCGATCGCCAGCGCGTCGGTGCGCGCCAGCATTATGAAGCCGAGCGCGGCGCAGGTTAGCGTTGCGGCGGCCATCCGCGTAACGATACGGCAGGGCGGACGGGGTGTGGCCTTGGCGCGCCGGCGCAGCGGCCGCTCGACCAGGAAATAGGATAGGGTGGCCAGCAGGAACGCGAGCGCCAGCGCGGCGAACTGATACCAGACCGCGTCGAGCCCCACGGTCCAGCGGAACATGACGAACACCGGCCAGTGCCAGAGGTAGAGCGAGTAGGATAGCCGCCCGATCGCGACCGGCGCGGCGCTCGCAAGCAGCCGCGCGATCGGGGTCACGGGGGCCGCGACGACGCTGGCGATCAGTCCGATCGTGCCGAGCACCGGTAGGATCGCGAGCGGGAACGGGAAGCCGCCACGGTCCGGCAACGTGAGCGCCAGCGCGGTCAGCAGCGTGCTGATAATCGCCAAAGCCGGCCGTCGTGGGGGTGGCCACGCCGCCAGCATCGGCCGCCAGCGCGACATCGTCAGGCACAGGATCATCCCCAAGCCCAATTCCCAGAACCGCCCCACGATGAGGAAGAATGCGTATTTTTGCTCGATCCACGTGAGCACGCCGCAAAGGACGAACGACGCCGCGCTGACCCAAGCGATCAGTCGGACGGCGCGATCGGCGTTGAGCTTCGCGCTATCGAGCTTTTGGTGCCAGAACA
>JAFEEZ010000336.1 GCA_018240825.1 Pseudomonadota bacterium
AAGGGGCTCGAACAGGTCGGCGGATTCGGCGGCAAGGCGGTCGCGCTGGCGTCGGGCGCGCTCTATCGGAACGATCCCGGCTTCTACAAAAAGGAGATGGCGACGCTCGCCGCCGAAACGCCGGCCGGGGTGAAAGCCATCACCGCCAAATGGCTGAGCCGGCCGGTCTATGCGATCGACATCGTCCCCGGTCCGCGCGACGCCTATGACGAAGCGGCGGCGCCGCCCGCCAGGCCGGTCGCGGCCGCCGCCGACGTTCCGCCCAAGGGTACGCGCGGCGGGGTCCCGGCGTCGGGGTCGATCGCCGACCTTGCTTTCCCCAGGGTCGAACGCGCGACGCTGTCGAACGGCATGACGCTTGTCTACGCGCAGCGCACCGCGACCCCCGTGACGCGCGTCGCGGTCAGTTTCGACGCGGGCGTCGCCGCCGACGCCCCGGCCGCGCTTGGCACGCAGCAGTTGACGCTCAACGCGATGAGCGCGGGGACGACGAGCCTCGACGCGTTGCACTACGCCCAGGCGCGCGAACGGCTGGGTGCGGATATCGGCAGCAGTTTTTCGTTCGACCGCACGACCTTCTACCTCGATGTGCCGAGCGCGAACCTGACACCGGGCGTCGCGCTGTTCGCCGACGTGCTGCGCAACCCGGCGTTCGCGGCGGGCGAGGTCGAGCGGATCAAGAACCAGCAGCTCGCCGGCATTGCGTCCGAACTGACCGACCCCAACGCGCTCGCGTATCGCGCGATCATGCCGTTGGCCTATGGCCCGCAATCGCCCTACGCCAGGTCGTTCGGCGGCGGCGACAGCAAGGCGGTGGCGAAGTTGACGCGCGACGACCTGATCGCGTTTCGTCAGGCGTGGCTTCGTCCCGACAAGGCGACGGTGTTTGTCGTCAGCGACCGTCCGCTGAGCGAGGTCAAGGCCACGCTCGACGCGAAGTTCGGCGACTGGAGGATAGATGGCGCCGGCGGCGCGAAGGGCGACCTGAACGTGACAGCGCCATCCGCGCCGAAGATCGTGCTGGTCGACCGCCCGGATTCGCCGCAATCAGTGATCGTCGGGCTGATTCCGACCGCGCTCGTCGGAACCGACGAACTGCTGCCGGCGCTCACCGCGAATGATGGTCTGGGCGGCGGCTTTCTTGGCCGCATCAACATGGATCTGCGCGAAGACAAGCATTGGTCCTACGGTGCGCGCGGCGGGTTCCAGCGCGCGGCGGGGGCGACGCCCTATATCATCTCGGCCGGGGTGCAGGCTGACCGCACTGGCGACGCGATCGTCGCGGCGATGGGCGATTTGACCGGATATGTCGGCGACAAGCCGATGACCCAGATCGAATATGACCGCGCGGTCGCCGGCGCGATTCGCACGCTGCCCGGCCAGTTCGAAACCTCGCGCGCAGTACTCGGCGCGATGCAGTCGAACATTTTGTACAAGCGCCCCGACGATTATTACGCGACGATTGCGGCGCGGTACCGTGCGCTCACTTTGCCCCAGCTCCGTAGCGTCATTTCCACCGCGTTGGACCCAAAAAGGGCGATCTGGGTGGTCGTCGGCGACGCCAGGACGGTGCGCGGGCAGCTTGACAAGGTCGGGCTGCCTGTCGAGGTCGTGGCGGCGGCGTCGCTTGGCGCGCGCTGAGAATTCGGGAGAGAAGGAATGGCAGTCGACGGCACCTATGAAACGGTCGTGAAATCGCCGATGGGCGATCAGAAAGCGACGCTGACGGTCAACAGCAACGGCGATACCTGGACCGGAACCCAGGCCGGCGCGATGGGATCGACCGAGATCACCGATGGCAAGGTCGACGGCAACAAGCTGACCTGGTCGGTCTCGATCACGGTGCCGATGCCGATGACGCTGACCAACGAAGCGACCGTCGACGGCGATACGATCACGGGCACAGTGACGGCGGGCGCGTTCGGCAGCTTCCCGCTGAGCGGCACGCGGGTCGGCTAAGATTCAGTATTCCCGCGAAAGCGGGAATCCAGGGTCACAAGCGCTGTTGCCTGTGGCTCTGGGCTCCCGCCTTCGCGGGAGCATGCGCGTTTAGTCGCGCTTAACCCTGGTCACATGTCCCATCTTACGTCCCGGCCGGGCATCGCCCTTGCCGTAGAGGTGCAGGTGCGCCCCCGGCTCGACCAATATGTCCGCCCACCGGCTCGCCGCGTCGCCGATCAAATTCTCCATCTCGACCGCCGGCGCGGTCAGCGCCGTGTCTCCGAGCGGCAGGCCGCAGATCGCCCGGATATGGTTCTCGAACTGCGACGCCACCGCGCCCTCGATCGTCCAGTGTCCCGAATTGTGCACGCGCGGGGCCATTTCATTGAGCACCGGCCCGTCCGCAGTCGCAAAGAATTCGCACGTCAGCACGCCGACATAACCGAGCGCGTCGGCGATTCGACCGGTCAGCGCTGCGGCGACGCCCCATTGGTTGGCGATCTCGGCGGGTGCGGGGAGCGACGAGCTCGCGAGGATGCCGTCGACATGCTGGTTCCACGGCGGCGGATAGCTGACCATTGCGCCATCCGCGCCGCGCGCCAGGATGATCGAGAATTCGTGGCTGAATTCGACGAACCCTTCAAGGATGGCGGGCCGTTCGCCGATCGCGCGCCAAGCATCTTCAGCCTCGCCGATGCCGGCGATCCGCACCTGGCCTTTGCCGTCATAGCCGAGCCGCAGCGTCTTGAGGATCGCGGGCGCGCCGATTGTGGCCAACGCGGCCTCCAACTCGCCCAGGCTCTCGACTCGCCGCCACGGCGCGGTGCGCCCGCCGATCCCGTTGACGAACGCCTTTTCGCTCGCGCGGTCCTGCGCGATCGCGAGCGCGGCGGGCGCGGGGTGGACCGGCGTCTTGGTCGACAGATAGTCGACCGGGTCTATCGCGATATTCTCGAACTCGTAGGTCACGACGTCGCATCTGGCCGCCATTTCGTCGAGCACGATGCGGCTGTGATAATCGGCGCGCGTGAAGCTCGATGCCGTCTGCGCCGCGACGCTTTCCGCGTCGGGCGCGAGGATATGGGTATGATAGCCGAGTTCTGCGGCCGCCGACGCCAGCATCCGCCCGAGCTGCCCCCCGCCCAGAATGCCGATGGTGGAACCGGGCGGAATCGTCTTCATCAAACCAACCATTTGTGTCGAGCGAAGTCGAGACACGCTTTCGCCGCCAAACGGTTCTCGACTTCGTTCGAACCGAACGGAGATGGGGCGGCCGGTGTCATTCCGGGTCGGTCGCGACGCTGGCGGTCTGCTTGGCGCGCCACGCCTTGAGCCGCTCCGCCAGCGCCACGTCCGAGGTCGCGAGGATCGCCGCCGCCAGCAGTCCGGCGTTGATCGCCCCGGGCTTGCCGATCGCGAGCGTGCCAACCGGCACGCCGCCGGGCATCTGGACGATCGAATAAAGGCTGTCGGCGCCCTTCAGCGCCTTCGACTCGACCGGCACGCCGAGCACCGGCAAATGCGTCATCGACGCCGCCATGCCCGGCAAATGCGCCGCCCCGCCCGCACCCGCGATGATCACTTTCAAGCCCCGGTCGGCGGCGCTGGTCGCATAGTCGTAGAGCCGTTGCGGCGTGCGGTGCGCAGACACCACCTTGGTCTCATGCGGCACGCCCAGCTCGTCGAGCTTCTCGGCGGCGTGGCGCATCGTCTCCCAATCGGACGTGCTGCCCATGATGATCCCGATCCTGGCTTCCATCGCGGCGGGTTAGCCGGGGCGGCGCTTCAGAGCAACTGGCGCGCGAAGCCGGGCGAGCTTAGGATGGCGCCATGACCGAAGAGAAATCGACCGAGACGCGTAACCGTGCGCTCATCGGGCTGGCGGCGGCGGTCGCGGCGGCCGGCACCGGCGTCGCGATCGCCCGCGCGGTGCGCGCCAGGGTCGATCGCGGGCGGCGCGACAAGGGCCTGTCGTTCGGCACCGCGCGCGTCCACGGCGCGGTGCTGCATTTCGCCAAGGCCGGGCGGGGGCCGGCGCTGATCCTGCTCCACGGTTTTCCGCAAGACTGGAGCGAGTGGCGCCCGATTATCGCGCGGCTGGCGAAGCGCTACACAGTGGTCGCGCCCGACCTGCGTGGGATCGGGCAATCGACAGCGGGATCGGCTAAGTTCGACGCGGCGACGATGGCCGCCGACGTCCACGAACTGGCGCGCGTGCTCAAGCTCGACCGCCCATATGTGGTCGGGCACGGCATTGGCGGGATGGTGGCGCATGCCTATGCGCGGATGTTCCCGAAGGATCTGCGCGGCGCGATGATCCTCGATGTGCCGGTTCCAGGGCTCGACGGTTGGGACGAGGCGCTGAGCGAACCGAAGTCCTGGCATGTCGGCTTCCTGCAGACGCCCGATCTGCCCGAGACACTGGTTGCGGGCGGGCGGCAGGACG
This sequence comes from Pseudomonadota bacterium, assembly GCA_018240825.1. Taxonomy (GTDB): domain Bacteria; phylum Pseudomonadota; class Alphaproteobacteria; order Sphingomonadales; family Sphingomonadaceae; genus Sphingomonas. Next base: position 4,388 of record JAFEEZ010000336.1, read on the forward strand.
CGTTCCTCAGCTATTTCCTGCGGATGGGGCGCCACGACGCCGCCGAAATGGCGGAAGCGCTGAAGGCATACGCCTCCGCAGCGCAATTCCACGCCGCGTGCGAAATGTATCGCGCGTTCGACGGTAACGCTGAATTCGGTCGTGGGAAACGCGGCGTGAACGACGTGCCGCTCGTCTACGGCACCGGCGACGGTTCACCATTTGCAGGGTTCGCCGAGCGCATCGTCGCGGCGCTCAAAGACAGCGGCTTCACCAACGTCAGAAGTGCGACGGTGCCGGATGCGATGCATTACCTCGTTGCCGACAATCCGGACGCGGTCGCCGCACTGATCGAAAAACACGCGTAACGCGCACCTTCCGTTCGCTTCGAGCGTAGTCGAGAAGCCTTGCCCCGATCTCCGTGTCTCGACTTCGCTCGACACGAACGGTGTGAGCGGGTCACCGCTCGCTAAGATAATAGCGGTCGATCGCGTTCAGCGCGTCGTCCAGCTGATACACGATCGGCTGTCCCGTCGGGATTTCGAGGCTGGTGATCTCGTCGTCGGGAATCGCCGACAGATGCTTGACCAGCGCGCGGAGCGAATTGCCGTGCGCGGAGATCAGCACGCGCTGGCCGCTCTTCAGCGCGGGGGCGATGCGACCGTCCCAATAGGGCAGCACGCGCGCGATCGTGTCCTTCAGGCTCTCGGTCGCGGGGATTGCGATGCCCGCGTAACGACGGTCGTTCGACAAATCGTATTCGCTCCCGGCCTCAAGCGGCGGGGGCGGAATGTCGAAACTGCGTCGCCAGATATGCACTTGCTCGTCGCCATGCTTGGCCGCGGTCTCGGCCTTGTTGAGCCCCGTCAGCCCGCCATAATGCCGCTCGTTCAGCCGCCAGTCCTTCTCGACCGGCAGCCACAGCCGCCCCATCGCCTCGAGCGCGATGTTGAGCGTCTTGATCGCTCGCGTCTGGAGCGAAGTGAAGCATCGATCAAAATCCAAACCTTTCGCCGCCATCAACTCGCCCGCCGCCTTCGCCTCTGCCGCGCCCTGTGCCGTCAGGTCGACGTCCCACCAGCCGGTGAAGCGATTCTCGAGGTTCCACGTCGACTGGCCGTGGCGGATCAAGACGAGGGTGGGCATGCAACAATTCTCCGGCGGGCCAACCCTCAACCCGTTCGGGCTGAGCTTGTCGAAGCCCTGTCTTTTCTTCATCGGGCGGGTAGAAAAAGAACGGCGCTTCGACAAGCTCAGCGCGAACGGAGGTTGGGATGATCGTGCGGCAGACCTTGGTGTACGACGGCCCCGGTGGCCCGTTCGAGGGCGTGATCGCCTATGACGACGAGGTCGAAACCGCGCGTCCCGGCGTGATGGTCGTGCCGAACGTGCTGGGCCAAAAGGAATCGGACAACGTCCATGCCGAGGACCTCGCCAAGCTCGGCTATGTCGGCTTCGCGTGCGACGTGTACGGCCAGGGCAAGCGCACCACGCGGCAATTGCCCGACCCCGCCGTTTATATGAACGCGCTCAACGCCGACCGCGCGCAACTCCGCGACCGGCTGAAGGCGAGTCTCGACACGCTCAGGAATTTCGCCTTCGTCGATCCCGCGCGGACCGCCGCGTTCGGCTATTGCTTCGGCGGCAAGTGCGTCCTCGACATGGCGCGGAGCGGACTCGATTTCCTCGGCGGGGTCAGCTTCCACGGCGTCTACGACCGGCCCGACTACGCCAACGTCACGCCGATCAAGCCCAAGCTATTGGTCTGCCACGGCTGGGACGACCCGCTTTGCCCGCCCGACGCGACGGTCGCGCTCGCGGCGGAGTTGACCGAGGACGGAGCGGACTGGCAGATCCACGCCTACGGCCATACTGGCCACGCCTTCACCGACACCGTGCTCAAGGGCCATCCCGCGCCGCGTCCGGGCGTGGGGTATGACGAGAAGGCTGACCGGCGGAGCTGGGCAGCGGCGAAGGACTTTCTGGCGGAGTTGTTTGATTAGTGGTTCGCAGGTCCACTGTCCTACTAGGTCTTGTTCTCTTAACGAGCGGGTGCGGCCATCAGCGGATGTATGCCGAGGGATGCGGACCTTTACCCGAGGGTTGGATTACGCCACGACAGGGCCGAGGAGTCCTATCGTTTCTGAGCGTCGTCTCGGTCGCAGCCGACGGATCGATCTTTTTGAACGGCAAGAAAGTTTCCAGGGAAGGTCTTGCGGCGGGCCTCAAGGCGACAAGCGAACTTAATCCGCTGCCGGTGATGCAGATCAAATTCGCTCCCGGCGTCGATTGTGACACAGTGATCTCGCTTCGCCGGCTTATGGCCCAAACGCTGGACTGCGGCTTCGGTCATTGTGCTGAAGGTGATGGCAAATGGTGGCGCATTGGCGACGTGGTGTTTCCCGGAACGCCCAACGAACCTTACGATCCGGACGCTTCACCGTCTTCGAGCAATAACTGACGTTCCGTTCAAATCCCGTCGATCACTTCCTCGATCGTCTCAAGGCACGCCACCGCCAGCACCTTGCACCGTTCCGGGCTCCACCCGAACTCGGCGTCCGGGTTTGGGTCATGGTCCTTGAACGGCATCTCCAAGGTCATCGCCACCGCGCCGAAGCGTTCGGCGAGCTGGTTGGTCGACATCGTCAGGTTGGCTTTGCCCGGGGCCGATTTCTCGTAGCCCTGTTCGGTCTGGAATTCGGGTGTGCGCGCCGCCAAGCGGCGGCTGAAATCGTAGAATTTCTCGCCGAGTTCGTCGGTCCAGCTCGGGATGCCTTCGAACCCCGCGAGGAAATTGGCCGGAATCGCCTCGTCGCCGTGCACGTCCATCGCTAGCACGCAGCCGGTGCGGTCCATTTCGTCACGCACCAGCTTGACCTCGGGGCTCTTCTCCATCGACGGCGCGTGCCATTCGCGGTTGAGGTTGACGCCTGCGGCGTTGGTGCGCAGATGCCCGCGAAACGTGCCGTCGGGGTTCATGTTGGGGACGACGTAGAACGTGACCTTTTGCTTGAGCGTCGCCGCCGCCGGGCTGGTCAGCCATTCTAACGCGCCCTCCATCCACCATTCCGCCATGCTCTCGCCGGGGTGTTGGCGCGCGTAGAGCCAGACGGGCTTGGGGCCGTTGCCGATCGTGAACAGGTCGATCGCGCGGCCGTCCAGGCTGTGGCCGAGCTCGCGGTGCCGGACGCCGGGCTTGGCGGCATATTCGGCGATCAGCGCTTCGTGCCGCTCCATCGTATAGGGCGCGAAATAGGCGAAGTACGCGACTTGCGCGTCCGACTGCCAGTCGAACGCGAGGATGCCGCCCTCGTACCGGGTCGGAATCTGCCGCCAGTGGACGCGGTCGGTCGAGGCGCGCGCCTTGTATCCCGGCCAGCCGAGCGGATAGGCCGAGCCCCCGGCGTTGAGGATGCGGAAGGTTAGCTTGCGTCCGGCGGCATTGGCCAGCCGGAACGAGAACCATTGGTAGAAATCCGAATCCTTGTCCTTGACGATTTCGAGATCGATGCGGTCGCCGTCGACGGCGATCAGCTTGATGTTGCCGCCGTCGAAGGCGGACGTAATGGCGATGGGGGTGTCGGTCATTTGACCGTGATAGTGCGTCCCGATTCGCCGGGGAACCCCGTGAACAGCGCATGGGCGAGCTTTTGCGGCACCGCATTGACGTCGCCCGTCCCGGCGCGGCGGATTAGGCGAGTCTGCGCCTTGCCTTCCCACACGCCAAGGTCGCCGGCGCGGCGGTTGATGCGGACCGAAAGCGTCGCGGCGGTGTCCTCGCGCAACTCGCCCTTGCCGATGGGTATGCCGCCGCTCACGCCGCCTTCGACCCCGCCGCCGCGGTCGTAACTGCCGCCACCGACGCCGAGCCCCAGCGTAAACGGCGCCGGGCCGCGCACCGATCGCGTATCGCTGCGAAAGCCGATCCGCGCGATATAAGCGGAATCCTTGCCCGGCGACACCACGGTATAGCCTTGCACGGTCAGCGCATCGCCAACCGCGGCGGCATAGGCCTGGAAGGCGGGACCGTCATTGATGCCTTCTTCGGGCGCGAGCGCGATCGTGCCCCGCTCAACCACGTCGGCGCGAAAACGGGTCACTTCGGTCGGGAAGACCGGCGCCGCGGCCGTGCATCCCGATGCCGCCAACGCCGCCATCAACACTGCCCTGCGCATCGTACATCCCTTCTCGTTACACGCGTGCAACGCATCGCTTCGGAGTCCGTTTCGCCGCCCTGCGCGGGTTGACTTCGCCGACCCCCCGCTATAGGCGCGCCGCTTCCAGTTTTCACCAGCATTGCAAAAGAAGCGAATCGATTATGAAGATCCGCAATTCACTCAAGTCGCTCAAGGACCGTCACCGGGATAACCGCGTGATCCGCCGCCGCGGCCGCACCTACGTCATCAACAAGACCAACCGGCGTTTTAAAGCGCGGCAAGGCTGAGTTCGGCGGATTAGCGGCGCTAATCCGCAACGGAACGAAGCCCGGCCGGTGGCGCACCGGCGCCATCCGACGACGCGGGATTTACCGTGCAGGGGCTGGTATCTCTAGAATGACGACGCCAACATCCGTCATCTTCGATGTCGGCCGCGTGCTGTTCGACTGGAATCTGAGGTTCCTCTACGAGCGTCTCATCCCTGCCGGTGAGGCGCTCGATGCGTTCCT
>JAFEEZ010000337.1 GCA_018240825.1 Pseudomonadota bacterium
CCGACGCTAGCCGGGATTACATTGTGATGGAATGCCGCTACGAAAGAGACATGGAAGGCGGCGGCGAACCAGGTGTGAGTGCGGCGGTCAGCGCCGCGTTGGGCGGCGCGGCGGCGGTGGCGCCGGCGCCCGAACCGGTCGCCGACGATCCGACCGACGACACCGCGCCGCCGGTCGACGACCGGCGCGACCGGTTGCTCGCGGGGCTGACGCTGATCGCCGGCGTGGCGCTGCTGCTCGGCTTGCCGTTCGCGTTGAAAGCGGGTGCGGAATTCTTTCTGCCAGTGACGATTGCGCTGGTCATCGCGATCGCGTTGATCCCCGTGCTCGAATGGCTCGAACGCCGCCGCCTGCCGTCATGGCTCGCCTCGCTGATCTGCGTGATCAGTTTTCTCGCGCTCGCCAATGTCGCGCTGGCGGCGATCATCGTTCCGGCGATCGAATTCTTCCGCCGGCTGCCCGAACGGATCGACCGCATCCAGACCAATCTGGCGCCGTTGCTCGACCTTTACGCGACGCTCGAAAAATACCTCAACCGCACGATTACGCATCTCGCCAATACCGGGCCGGTCAAGGCGCCCCCGACGACTGCGGTCGCGCCGCCCGGGTCGCTGCTCGAACTCGCCGCGACATCGGCGCCGGCGGCGATCGTCCAAGTGTTCTTCGGCGTGCTCGTCGTATTTTTCTTCCTCGCCGGATGGAGCCGCACGCGGCGCAACACGATCACCAGCCGCCAGAGCTTCGGCGGCGCGATGGCCACGGCGCGCGTGATCCAGGACGTGGTCGACGACGTCTCCGCCTATCTCGGCACGATCACGATGATCAACGTCGTGCTCGGCGGCATCGTCGGGACGGCATTGTGGGCGATCGGCATGCCGTATCCCGCAATGTGGGGCGGCATCGTCGCGTTGCTCAACTACGTGCCGTATTTCGGGCCGATCGTCGCGGCGCTGTTGCTGGCGATCGGCGGACTGATGACGTTCAACGACGTCTGGGTCGCGCTGCTGCCGTCGTTCATCATGATCGGCTGTCACCTGCTCGAAGCGAACGTGGTGACGCCGCTGATCGTGGGCCATCGGCTGACGATCAATCCGGTGCTGATCCTGATCTCGCTGAGCTTCTGGAGCTGGGTATGGGGCACGCCTGGCGCGCTGCTCGCGGTGCCGCTGCTCATCATCATCCAGACCGTCGTCGGCGCGGCGGGCAAGCCAGACATTGCGGGCTTCCTGTTCGAGCGCGGGACGCTGGTCCGCGAGCGCCCGAAAGCGCGCTTCAGCCTGCGCCGCAATTAGCGTCCGGGCGTTGTTGACAGGGGGGCGGGGCTCGCTTAGTGGCCGCGCCTCACGCTTTCCAAGCGGGTGTAGCTCAGTTGGTTAGAGCGCCGGCCTGTCACGCCGGAGGTCGCGGGTTCGAGCCCCGTCACTCGCGCCATAGCGCAGCGCGCATGGCAATAGCGGAAGCTATTTCCAAGACGCGCAAGCTCGACCGGCAGAGCATAGCTCTGGCCGACGACGCGGCTTTGCCGCGGCGCTACCGACGCCAGCGCCCAGTCTCCATCCAGCTCAACATCCGCCGCATCGGCAGCAGCCATAGCCACGCAACGCCCGCCACTACATAGAACACCAACTGCACGACCGGATGCCATTGCCCGATCCACGGCGACAGGCTGACGATCCCGACGCACCAGATCGCGATCAGCGCGAGGATGATCAGCATGCCGACGGGCTTCTGCCAGCGCGGGCCGTCATTCATCGCGTAATCCATCCCAATTCGGTGACCACGGCGTGGAGCGGCATGTCCCACGGCTCGACGGGCAAATCCTCGACCTGTTGGCAACTCCACGCAACCCCGACCCGCCAAGCATCGGGGAACCGGTCGAAGGCGCGGTCGTAATAGCCCGCGCCCTGGCCGAGCCGGTCGAGCTTCGCATCGAAAGCGAGCATCGGAGTCAGGATGATGTCCGGCCGCAATTCGATCGCGTCGGCGGCGGGCTGGCTGAGGCCGAACGGCCCGGCTTCGAGCGCGGCCTCGGTTTCCCAGGCGAGGAAGCGCATCGGCTCGCTGCGCACGGTGACGTGCGGGAGCGCGAGGACGCAGCCTGCTTCCACCGCAGCGCGGGCGAGCGGAGAGGGGTCGGTTTCGCTACCCATGGGGACGTAGGAGGTGACGGTCAGGCCGTGGGAGAGGCGGACGGTGAATTCGGGAGGCACGGTGATGACTGGGGGTTTCGCTGCAACGAATGCATCGCGAGTAGCGCGGACGTGCGCTCGTAAGGCGGCTTTGTCGATCGTCATGGCAGCGCGCCGCGGCGAAGCCGCGTCGTCGAAGCTCGGCTAAAGCCGAGCTCGGCCGCGCTGGCGCGTCTCGCCGATAGCATCGCTATCGGCGTGCGCGGCGGCGCGGTGGCGGGACCGCCATGGCCGTTGGCCGGGTTATCCTCTGACGCACGGTACGTCAGGTGGGGACCATATATGTCGGACCAGGGTCCGCACAGGGACAGCCCCCATGGATGATGAATAGCCTCAGGGATAATGTCGGCTCGTACCGGGCAGTGCCCGCCATCCAGCAATTTAAGCGCCCGCCGCCGGTTTCTCAAGGGCGTCGGCAATCCCTTCGAGCCGGTCGGCGATCCGGTTGAGGAACGCCGGGCTGGGGCCGTCGCCCGCCGGACGGTTCTCCGCCGCATCGAGGCTGTCGGCGAGCATCAGCGCGATCAGCAGCATCGTGCGTTCGGCGTTGAGCCCACCCGACGCGCGGTTGGCCGAGGCCCAGCGCTGGTCGAGCATCTCGCCCAACCGGCGCAGCTGGCCTTCCTCACCGTCGCGGCAGGTCACGTTGTGGCGCCGGTCGCCGATCGTCAGCGTGACTTCAGCCATTGCGCGCCCCCAGCGAATCGAGCGCGGCGATCGCCTCCCCGACCCGCGCGCGCAGCGCCTCGTGCCGCTGCTTCAACTCGCTGGTCGATCGCTCGCGCGTCTGGATCGCGCGTTCGATCCGGGCGAGCGCGGCGTCGATGCGGTCGGTCGGGGAAGCCTCTGCCATGGTTAAGGGGAATAGCACGGGCGGGGGGCGCGGCAAGATCGATTCGCCTCGCGTAACGGTTGACGCGTCGCGCCCTCGTCCCCAAAGGCTCCCCGCGACGGCCGGCCCCACGCGCGCGCCGGCGCCACGAGGAGCGATACTCATGACGGTGAAGGTTGCGATCAACGGGTTCGGGCGCATCGGGCGGCTGGTGGCGCGCGCGCTGCTTGCCCATAAGGATAGCGGGCTCGAACTCGTTGCAGTCAACGATCTCGGCGACGCCAAATCAAACGCTTTCCTGTTCAAGCGGGACTCGGTCCACGGCAAATGGGACGGCGATGTTCATCACGAGGGGCAGGACCTGATGGTCGACGGCAAGCACATCCGCGTCACCGCCGAGCGCGACCCGGCCAACCTGCCGCACAGGGAGCTCGGCGTCGACCTCGTGCTCGAATGCACCGGTTTCTTCACCGACCGCGAAAGCGCGCAGAAACATATCGACGCCGGCGCGAAGAAGGTGCTGATCTCGGCCCCGGCCAAGGGTGTCGACCTGACCGTCGTCTATGGCGTCAACCACGACAAGCTGGAGGCCGGGCACACGATCGTGTCGAACGCGTCGTGCACCACCAACTGCCTCGCGCCGGTCGCCAAGGTGCTCAACGACACGTTCGGGATCGAGCGCGGACTGATGACGACGGTTCACGCCTATACCAACGATCAGAAAATCCTCGATCAGATCCACAGCGACATGCGCCGCGCGCGCGCCGCGGGTATGTCGATGATTCCGACCACGACCGGCGCCGCGCGCGCGGTCGCCGAGGTGCTGCCCGAACTGAAGGGCAAGCTCGACGGTTCGGCGATCCGCGTGCCGACCCCCGACGTGTCGCTGATCGATCTGACCTTCACGCCGAAGCGCGACGTGACGAAGGACGAAGTCAACGCCGCGCTGAAAGCGGCGGCCGACGGCGCGCTCAAGGGCGTGCTGGCCTATACCGACGAGCCTTTGGTCTCGATCGACTTGCAGGGCGATCCCGCCTCATCGACCGTCGACAGCATGGAGACCGCGGTGATGGACGGCAAATTGGTCCGCGTCGTCAGCTGGTACGACAACGAATGGGGCTTCTCCAACCGCATGGTCGATACCGCCAGGGCGATGGCGGCGCTGATCTAGGGATGCCGTTGCACCGCCAACCGTTCGTGTCGAGCGAAGTCGAGGCAGGCTTCTCGACTTCGCTCGAAGCGAACGGAACTGGAAGGGTGGCCGGCATCGCGCGCCACGCGCGTCCCAAGGCGCCGATGGAAGTAATCGACCATGCGGTCGTCACGCTCGCGGGCGGCATCCAGGGCGACTATCGCGGCGCGATGAAGGGACAGCCCTATAAGCGCCAGGTCACGCTCATCGAAGCGCGCGACTGGGCCGCGGCACAGGAACTGGTCGGGCATAATCTGCCGTGGCAGGAACGGCGCGCGAACCTGTTGGTCGACGGGCTAGACCTGCCGCAGCAACCGGGCGCGCGGTTGCGGGTCGGGACGGCGTTGCTCGAGGTGGCGCGCGAGACCGACCCGTGCGAGCGCATGGAGGCTCTGGCCGATGGATTGCGCGCCGCGCTGTTGCCGGATTGGCGCGGCGGCGTGTGCACGATGGTCGTCGAGGAAGGCGAGATCGCCGTCGGCGACGCGATAAGGATCGAGGAATGACCAGGGCTTTTCGGACGCTCGACGACATGGGCGACATTGCGGGCAAACGCGTGCTGGTGCGCGAGGACCTCAACGTGCCGATGGCCGACGGCGCGGTGACTGACGACACGCGGCTGCGCGCCGCGGTGCCGACCGTCGCCGAACTGGCCGACAAGGGCGCGAAGGTGATCGTGCTCGCGCATTTCGGGCGGCCCAAGGGTCAGCGTAATCCGGAAATGAGTCTCGCGCTCGTCACCAGGCCGTTCGAACAGGTGCTTGGCCGCCCCGTGCGCTTCATCGACCATGACGGTGCGGCGGATGCAGTCGCGATGCTGAAAGACGGCGATATCGCGGTGCTGGAGAATACGCGCTTTTTCACAGGCGAAGAGAAGAATGACCCCGAAGTTGTTACGATGCTCGCCGGGCTCGGCGATCTTTACGTCAACGATGCCTTCTCCGCTGGGCACCGCGCGCACGCTTCGACCGAAGGGCTGGCGCGCGCGCTCCCGGCCTATGCCGGCCGCCAGATGGAGGCCGAGCTCGACGCGCTCGACAAGGCGCTCGGCGCGCCCGAGCATCCCGTCGCGGCGGTGGTCGGCGGCGCGAAAGTTTCGTCGAAGCTCGACGTGCTGCGCCATCTGGTCGACAAGGTCGATCACCTGATCATCGGCGGCGGCATGGCCAACACCTTCCTCGCGGCGCGCGGCGTGAATGTCGGCAAGAGCCTGGCCGAGCACGATCTGACCGGGACCGCAGAGGAAATCTTCGACGCCGCCGATCGCGCCGGGTGCACGATCCATTTGCCCTACGACGTCGTCGTCGCAACCGAATTCCGGCCCAACCCGCCGACGCGCACGGTCAACGTCCACGAAGTCGCACCCGACGAAATGATCCTCGACATCGGCCCCGCCGCGACCGAGGCGCTGGGCGATGTGCTCAAGAATTGCCGCACGCTCGTGTGGAACGGGCCGTTGGGGGCATTCGAGACGCCGCCGTTCGACGCCGCGACGATGAGCTTGGCGCGCACAGTGGCGGCGCTGACCCGCGAAGGCTCGCTGGTCTCGGTCGCGGGCGGCGGCGACACCGTCGCGGCGGTCAATCAGGCCGGGGTGGCGGGCGACATGACCTTTATCTCGACCGCCGGCGGCGCTTTCCTCGAATGGATGGAGGGGAAGGAATTGCCGGGAGTGAAGGCGCTTTACGGTGTAGAACAGGCTGACTAAATCGGCGGGATGCTGGATCGAAGGCTATCCATCTACTTTCCTCGCGAAGAAAAAGAGCGACGCGTGCGCCAACTTGCCAAGGATCGCGGTATTTCGGTCAGTGCGCTCGTCCGTGAGGCGATCGCCGAAGGACAGAAGCGCCTGCAGTCCTAGTTTAGCGCATCGCATCTTCCATGCCGTTGGTTGCCTTCCACCGTCACCCGCACTAGGCCGCGCGCCACATACGTATGCATCACCAGTGGGGACCCGAATGAACACCGCCGAAATGACCGCCAGGATCGCCGCCGGGCGGGGCTTCATCGCCGCGCTCGACCAGTCCGGAGGGTCGACGCCCAAGGCGCTCAAGGGTTACGGTATCGAGGCGGATGCCTGGTCGAACGACGCCGAAATGTTCGACTTGATCCACCAGATGCGCGTGCGGATCATCACATCGCCCGCCTTCACCGGTGACAAGGTGATCGCGGCCATTCTGTTCGAGCGCACGATGGACGGCCAGGCGAACGGCAAGCCGGTGCCGCAGGTGCTCCATGACCGCGGCGTCGTGCCGTTCATCAAGATCGACAAGGGGCTGGAAGACGAAGCCAACGGCGTCCAGCTGATGAAGCCGATGCCGGGTCTTGACGACCTGCTCGCACGCGCCGGCAAGCTCGGCATGTTCGGGACCAAGGAGCGGTCGGTGATCAACCTCGCCAATCGCGAAGGGATCGCCGCGATCGTCAGGCAGCAGGTCGAGGTCGGGCAGCAAGTGCTCAGCCACGGCCTAGTCCCGATCCTGGAGCCCGAGGTCAACATCAAGAGCGCCGAGCGCGCGCAGTGCGACCAAATCCTGACCGACGAGCTGCTCAAGGCGCTCGACGCGATGCCCGGCGACGCCAGGGTGATGCTCAAATTGTCGCTGCCCGCGCATGCCGGCCAGTATGACGCGCTGGTCGTGCACCCGCGCGTGCTCAAGGTCGTGGCGCTGTCGGGCGGCTATAACCGCACCGACGCCTGCGCCGAGCTGGCGAAGAACAAGGGCATGATCGCGAGCTTCAGCCGCGCGCTGCTCGAGGATTTGCGCTTCCAGATGACCGACGCCGAGTTCGATGCGGCGCTCGCCGAGGCGATCGACGAAATCTACGACGCCTCCACCCATAAGGTTGCGGAAGCCGCGTGATGGTCGAGCGCACCCAGCCGCAGGACGCGCGCTGGGCCGCGGTCGATCATTATATCGAGGACCATCTGCTGCCCGCCGACGCGGCGCTGGATGCCGCCGTCGCCAACAGCGCCGCGCGCGGGCTGGACGACATCGCGGTCGCGCCGGTGCAGGGCAAATTGCTCCACCTGATGGCGCGGATGGCCGGGGCGAAGCGTATCCTGGAGATCGGGACGCTCGGCGGCTATTCGACGATCTGGCTGGCCCGCGCGTTGCCCGAGGACGGCGAACTGGTCTCGCTGGAACTCGATCCGCACAATGCGATGGTCGCGCGCGAGAACCTCGCCGCCGCCGGGCTGGCGGAGCGGGTGACGGTCCTTGAAGGCCCCGCACTAGACACGCTCAACACGCTCACCGGTCCATTCGACTTCGTCTTCATCGACGCCGACAAACAGAACAACGTCGCTTACGTCGACCACGCCATCCGCCTGTCGCGGCCCGGGGCCGCGATTGTTGTGGACAATGTCGTCCGAGAGGGTGGCGTGCTGGATGCCCACAGCGCGGATGAGCGGATCAAGGGCACGCGGGCGTTGTTCGAGATGGTATCGGGCGACCCACGCTTGACCGCGACCGCGGTGCAGACGGTCGGGGTGAAGAAATGGGACGGGTTCTTGCTGGCGATTGTGAAGTAGCGACAGCTTCCGGTCAATTAAAGGACATGACCTTGGACACGCTCCACTTCGGTCGCAAGCTCTCGCACTGTTGCATCCCGTGCAACTTTCCGTCGTTGGAAGAAGCGTCTAATTTCAGGCTGATCAGCTTCAAAAAAGGGGCGCAGGTCTATTTTGAAAGTTAGTTCGAGGCCTTCGCACAAATCGACAAAATCGAACCCGTCCAGCTTTAGATCGCGATGCAGATAGCGGTCTTCTATACCCTCAATTCGCTCACCCGCGTACGTGCCGACTTTTTCAGCAACCGCGTTTAGGATTTCAGAAGTCGGAGTTGTCACGCTCGAAGCTTAGCCGGGCCATTGGCGGGTTTCCACTCATTTGCGCAGGCCGCTTGCAATGTAGGATTTCGCCTGACAGCCTTGCGGGGCTCTTTGATATCGTAACGCTCTCACCACCTCACCGTGCTCCTGCAAAGGCAGGAGCCCAGGATGGCTCCGGCCGCATGACCCTGGGTTCCGCCTTCGCAGGAACGCCGCAGTGCCTCGACTATGGAAGAGCGATTCCGGGGCACCTTCGGCAACTTCCGGGGTGCACGCGGCAAGGCGCTTAGTGTGACCTTTGTGACCTTTGGGCTGATTAGCCCCACACCGTGTTCAACACTCCGCCTAAAACCGCTACAGGCGCGCAATGGATTTCGACGAAGGCTCGCTCGACCCGAATTTCGCGACGAATTTCGTGCGCGACATGCGCCGGCCCGCTTGCCAGCTCTATCTGATCTCGCCGCTCGACGTGGCCGGCGGGTTCGCCGACCGGCTGGCGCGCGCGCTCGACGCCGGGCCGGTCGCGGCGTTCCAGTTTCGTGTGAAGGGCGTTGACCAGCACGAAGCGGCGCGGCTCGCCGAACCGTTCCAGCGGATCTGCGTCGACCGCGAAGTCGCCTTCATCGTCAACGACAGCGTGTCGCTCGCCAAGCGCCTCGGCGCGGACGGCGTGCATCTGGGGCAGGACGATGGCGATCCGCGCGAAGCCCGCGCAGCGCTCGGCCCGGACGTGCAGATCGGCGTGACCTGCCACGACAGCCGCCATCTCGCGATGGAGGCGGGTGAGGCGGGGGCCGATTATGTCGCGTTCGGCGCCTTCTATCCGACCACGACCAAGGAAACGTCGCACCGGCCCGACGCGGCGATCCTCAGCTGGTGGTCGACCCTGTTCGAGTTGCCCTGCGTTGCGATCGGCGGGATCACTCCGGCCAACGCCGCGCCGTTGATCGCCGCCGGTGCCGATTTTCTCGCCGTGTCGAACGCCGTGTGGGGCGGGGACGAGGCCGCAGCGGTCGCGGCGTTCGGGACCGTGCTTGCCGGATCGGGGCCGCCCGGTTAAAGGCCCCGCTTTCCTATCAAGGTACATCGCAAATGAAGATCAGCGGCGTGGACATCCGCCCCGGCAACATCATCGAATATGAAGGCGGCATCTGGCGCGCGGTGAAGATCCAGCACACCCAGCCGGGCAAGGGCGGCGCCTATATGCAGGTCGAAATGAAGAACCTGCGCGACGGCCGCAAGAACAACGTCCGCTTCCGCTCGGCCGAAACGGTGGAGCGCGTGCGGCTCGACACCAAGGATTTCCAGTTCCTGTTCGCCGACGGCGACAGCCTGGTGTTCATGGACAAGGAAACCTACGACCAGACCAGTCTGCCGCGCGATTTGCTGGGCGACGCCGCGGCGTTCCTGCAGGACGGCATGGATGTCGTGATGGAATTGTACGACGAAGAGCCGATCAGCGTGCAGCTCCCCGATCAGATCGAGGCGACGATCGTCGAGGCCGACGCCGTGGTGAAGGGTCAGACCGCATCGTCGAGCTACAAACCGGCGATCCTCGACAATGGCGTACGCATCATGGTTCCGCCGCACATCGCCGCGGGGACGCGCATCGTGGTCGACGTGTATGAGCAGACTTACGTGAGGCGCGCTGACTGAGATCAGTCGATTTTATGCACCGTTCGTGCTGAGCTTGTCGAAGCACGTGTTGGAGGGCGCGCCCTTCGACAAGCTCAGGGCGAACGGCAGTTTTGGCAAACGAACGGACACTTAATTGCCCTCTCATTCCGGTCTTTTCACCGTCATCGAACGCGCCGCGCGCAAGGCGGCGCCGCGGTTGCGGCGTGACTTCAACGAAGTCCAGCACCTCCAGGTCAGCCGCAAGGGCCCGGCCGATTTCGTGTCGATGGCCGACAAGCGCGCCGAGCAGACGTTGGTCGAGGAACTGCGCAGGGCGCGACCCGACTGGGCGATCCTGGCGGAAGAGGGCGGCGAGCTGCCCGGCGATCCCAACAAGCCGCGCTTCATCGTCGACCCGCTCGACGGCACGTCGAACTTCCTCCACGGCATCCCGCACTTCGCCATTTCGGTCGCGGTCGAAGAGCCGCTGGCGTCGGGCAAGCGCGAGGTGACGACG
>JAFEEZ010000338.1 GCA_018240825.1 Pseudomonadota bacterium
CAAGGACGCATTCGTCCAGTTCATCGAAAACGTGCCGTTCTACGGCGCCGCGTTCCTGTGCCTCGATCACCCCGAGGTCCAGGCCGTGCTGCCGCGCGTGCGCGACCGCCGTATCATAACCTACGGATTTTCGACCCAGGCGGACATTCGCGGCGTAAACGTGACCCCGATCCCCGGCGGCAATCGCTTCGAGGCCATCATCCGCCAGCGCGACGGGACGACGCGGTCGATCGAGCATATCGAGCTGCCGATGCCGGGCCGCCACAATGTCCAGAACGCGCTGTCGGCGATCGGCGTCGCGCTCGAACTCGGTGTCGACGATGCGACGATCCAGCAGGGTTTCAAGAAGTTCGGCGGGGTCAAGCGGCGCTTCACCAAGGTCGGTGAGGTCGGCGGAGCCGTCATCATCGACGATTACGGTCATCACCCGGTCGAAATCCGCGCGGTGCTGGCCGCCGCGCGCGAGGGCGTGTCGAACCGAGTCATCGCGGTGGTGCAGCCGCATCGCTACACCCGCCTCGGCAATCTGATGGAGGACTTTCAGCAAGCGTTCAACGACGCCGACATGGTCTATGTCACCCCGGTCTACGCTGCGGGTGAGCAGCCGATCGAGGGCGTCGACGCGCAGGCGCTCGTCGATGGGCTGAAGCGGCGCGGGCACCGCTCGGCGGCGACGATCGGAGCGGCCGAGGACCTCGCGAAGGAACTCGCGGGCGTGGTGCAACCGGGCGACATGATCGTGTGCCTGGGCGCGGGGGACATCACCAAATGGGCCGCGGGGCTGGCGGCCGGGATCGAGGCGGCGCGGTGACCGTCTGCTACGCCATGCCCCCGGTCCGCGGACGCCTGACCCACGGCGCGCCGCTGGCGCCGCTCGTGTGGTTCAAGAGCGGCGGGGCGGCGGAATGGCTGTTCGAGCCGGCGGATGTCGCGGACCTTGAAGCGTTCCTATACGCGCTCGATCCGGCGGTGCCGGTGATGGGGCTGGGCCTCGGTTCGAACATGATCGTGCGCGACGGCGGGGTGCCTGGTGTCGTGGTGCGGCTGGGCAAGGCGTTCGCGAAGGTCGCGCGGCTCGACGATACCACGCTCAAGTGCGGCGGCGGCGCGCCCGGCATCCTCGTCACCTCGCAGGCGCGCGATGCCGGGATCGGCGGGCTCGAGTTCATGCGATCGATCCCCGGCTCGGTCGGCGGGTTCGTGCGGATGAACGGCGGCGCCTATGGCCGTGAGGTCAAGGATGTGCTGGTCGAGGCGGAGGTCGTGCTGCGATCGGGCGAGCGGCGGACACTGGCGCCCGGCGATCTCGGCTATACCTATCGCCACAGCGACCTGCCCGCGGGCGCGATCGTCGTCTCGGCGACCTTTCGCGGGCGCCCCGAAGCGCCCGAAGTCGTGCAGGCCGAAATGGATCGCATCGCCGCCGCGCGCGAGGAAGCGCAGCCGCTGCGCTCGAAGACCGGCGGGTCGACCTTCAAGAACCCGAACGGCCACAAGGCCTGGCAGTTGATCGACCGGGCAGGGTGCAGAGGCTCGCGCCGGGGTGACGCCCAAGTATCGGAGAAGCATTGCAATTTCCTCCTCAATCTCGGTGACGCGACGAGCGCGGACATCGAGGCGCTGGGCGAGGAAGTGCGGGAGAAGGTGAAGGCGGACAGCGGCGTGACGCTTGAGTGGGAAATTCAGCGTGTCGGCGTGTTCGCCGACGACGCCGATAAGGGACTCGTGGGGGCGCCGGCATGAGCGGCCCCTTGCACGTCGTCGTCCTGATGGGCGGCTGGTCGGCCGAGCGCGAAGTGTCGCTGATGTCGGGCAAGGGCATCGTCGCGGCGCTGGAATCGCTCGGGCACCGCGTCACCGCGATCGACATGGATCGCGATGTCGCGGCGAAGCTTGCCGCCGCCAAACCCGACGTTGTGTTCAACGCGCTGCACGGGACGCCGGGCGAAGACGGCAGCGTGCAGGGCATGCTCGACCTCATGGGGCTGAAATACACGCATTCGGGCCTCGTCACGTCGGTGATCGCGATCGACAAGGTGCTGACCAAGAATGCGCTCGTCCCGCACGGCATCCCGATGCCCGGCGGACGGATCGTCAAGTCGGCGGAGGTGTTCGAGGGCGATCCGCTCAAGCGGCCCTATGTGCTCAAGCCGGTCAACGAAGGTTCGTCGGTCGGCGTCGCGATCGTCACCGATGACGGCAATTACGGCAACCCCATCGGCCGCGATGTGGCGGGGCCATGGCAGGATTTCGAGGAATTGCTCGCCGAGCCGTATGTCCGCGGCCGTGAGCTGACGACAGCGATCCTGGGCGGCAAGGCGCTCGGCGTGACCGAGCTCAAGCCCAAGAGCGGGTGGTACGATTACGACGCCAAATATACCGACGGGATGACCGAGCACATCTTCCCCGCGCAGATCCCCGACCATATCGCCGAAGCCTGCAAGCGGATCGCGCTCGAAGCGCACCGCCTGCTCGGCTGCAAAGGGGCGTCACGCGCCGACTTCCGCTGGGACGACGAGCGCGGCGAGGACGGGCTGTTCCTGCTCGAAGTGAATACGCAGCCGGGCATGACGCCGTTGAGCCTGGTGCCCGAACAGGCGCGGCATCTTGGCATTTCCTATCCCGAGCTGGTCCAGATGATCGTCGACGAGGCGCTGGCATGAGCAAACGCCCGGCCAGCCGCGGCCGTCCCACCAATCGCAAGAAAAAGGCGTCGCTCATCGACCGCGTTCTCGCGCGCGTGCCCGTCAGCCATGTCGCGCTGCGCCGAATCGCGACCTGGACGATCGTGCTGGTGGCGCTGGGCGGTGTCTATATCGCCGGGGCCGTGACGGGCGCCAATGCCGCAATCGGCACGGCGCTCGCTGAACAGATCGGCAAGGCGGGCCTCCGGGTCGAGCAGATCGAGGTGCGTGGCGTGAAGCGGATGGACGTCACCACCGTCTATGCCGTCGCGCTCGACCAGAAATCGCGCGCGATGCCGCTGGTCGACCTCAATCTGGTCCGGGACCGGCTGCTCCAATATGGCTGGGTGCAGGATGCGCATGTCTCGCGCCGGCTGCCCGACACGCTGCTGATCCGCATCGTCGAGCGCACACCCGCGGCGGTATGGCAGAACCAGGGTCAGCTGAGCCTGATCGACCGCGACGGCGTCTATCTCGAGCCTGTCTCCGCCGACGCGATGCCCGATCTGCCGCTGGTGATCGGTCCCGGCGCCGACCGGCAGGAACCGGCGTTTCAAACGCTGATGGCCGCCGCGCCGGCGCTCAAGCCCCGGGTGCGCGCCGCGACATGGGTCGGCAACCGGCGTTGGGACTTGCTGTTCGACACGGGCGAGACGCTGTCGCTGCCCGAGGGTGATGCGGAGGCGGCCAAGGCGCTCAAATTGTTTGCCGAGAAGGATGGCACGAGCAAATTGCTGGGCAGCGGTTATGTGAAGTTCGATCTGCGCGATCCGACGCGGATGGTGGTGCGGAAGGGCAATCAGGGGACGCCCGCGCCGAAACCGAGCGCCGCCGCGAAGCCGACGACGACGAAAAGCGATCGCGTGCCGACGCGCGATCAGGTGTAAGGGGGAGTATTATGGCGAAGGCTGGACCGGAAGGACTGATCACCGCGCTCGACATCGGGTCGTCGAAGGTCTCTGCGATGATCGCGCAGAAGGGCGACGGCGGCGAGCTGATCGTGCTTGGGACCGGGCAGCGCGAAAGCCGCGGGGTCAAGCGCGGCTGCATCGCCGACATGGCCGCGACCGAAGTCTCGGTGCGCGAAGCGGTCGAACAGGCCGAGCGGATCGCGCAGACCAATATCGAGAATGTCTGGGTCGGCTTTTCGGCGGGCGGCCTGGTCAGCGACGTCGCGTCGATCGAATTCGAGATGGGTGGGCATCGCATCGAGCAGTCGGATATCGAAGCCTTGCTGCGGGCCGGGCGCGAGTCGATCGATCCGGACGGGCGTATGGTATTGCACGCGCAGCCCGCTCTCTACACGCTCGACGGCCTGACCGGGGTCAAGGATCCGCGCGGGTTGCATGCCGATCGCCTGGGCGTCCACATCCATGTCGTCGCCGCCGACGGTTCGCCGGTGCGTAACGTCGGGCTGTGCGTCGCAAAATCGCACCTCGAAGTGAAGTCGATCATCGCCGCGCCCGTCGCGACCGGACTCGCATGTCTGAGCGCCGAGGAGCGGGAGTTGGGCACTGCGCTGGTCGAGATGGGCGCGGGGATCACCAACGTGTCGCTGTTCGCGGGCGGGATGCTGGTCGGGCTGACCACGATCCAGATGGGCGCCGCCGACATCACCGACGATATCGCCTCGACCTTCGGCGCGAGCCGCAACCAGGCTGAACGAATCAAGTGCTTCCACGGCTGCGCCAATGCAACGCCGCGCGACAACCACGACGTAATCGAGATCACGCCGCTGTCGGAAGATGGTGCAAGCGAGGGTCCGCGCATCACCAAGGCGCAGTTGATCGCGGTGATCCGCCAGCGCCTCGAACTGCTGATGGGCGAGATCGGCAGAGCGCTGACCGCGATGAAGTTCGACGGCAATGTCGGGCGTCAGGTCGTGTTGACCGGGGGCGGAGCGGAGCTGAAGGGTGTCGCCGATTACGCGCAGTCGTCGCTTGGCCGGTCGGTGCGGGTCGGCCGACCGCGCGGGCTTGCCGGACTTCCTGATGCGCATTCGGGTCCGGCGTTCGCGACGCTCGCCGGGCTCGTCCACCATGCCGCCGCGAACCCGATCGACCTTCGCGCGTTGACCACCGGCGAGCGGCAGCTGGTGCACAAACCGTCACCGTTTTCATTGGTTCGCCGCCTGATCCGCACGGCTCGGGCGAATTATTAACAAAATACGTCACCGAACCCCTAATTGTAGTGGATAGAGGCAAGGGGATGGTGCAAGTAGTTGTGGGCATAGGGCGTTCCCGCCCATCTTCGGGAACATGACGGAGACTAGGAATATGGTCGAATTTCTTCCGCCGGAAGTGGACGAGCTGACCCCGCGGATCGCGGTGATCGGCGTGGGTGGCGCGGGCGGCAACGCGATCGCGAACATGATGAAGAACGACGTCCAGGGCGTCGATTTCCTCGTCGCCAACACTGACGCGCAGGCGCTCAAGCAAAGCCAGGCGGGCCAGAAGATCCAGCTCGGCGCGAAGATCACGCAAGGATTGGGCGCGGGCAGCCGGGCGGAGATCGGCCGCGCAGCGGCCGAAGAGACGATCGACGCGGTCGCCAAGACGCTCGAAGGCTCGCATATGTGCTTCATTGCGGCGGGCATGGGCGGCGGCACCGGCACCGGCGCGGCCCCGGTCATCGCCAAGGCGGCGCGCGACGCGGGCATCCTGACCGTCGGCGTCGTCACCAAGCCGTTCGCGTTCGAGGGCAATCGCCGCGCCAAGGCGGCCGATGCCGGCATCGAAGAACTGCAAAAATATGTCGACACGCTGATCGTCATTCCCAACCAGAATCTGTTCCTGGTCGCCAACGCCAACACGACGTTCAAGCAAGCGTTCGAGATGGCGGACGAAGTGCTGCAACAGGGCGTGCGCGGCATCACCGACCTGATGGTCATGCCCGGCCTGATCAACCTCGACTTCGCCGATGTCCGCTCGGTGATGCAGGAAATGGGCAAGGCGATGATGGGCACCGGCGAGGCCGAGGGCGACAACCGCGCCATCGAAGCCGCGTCGAAGGCCATCGCCAACCCGTTGCTCGACGGCGTCAGCATGAAGGGCGCGAAGGGCGTCATCGTGTCGATCACCGGCGGCGAGGACATGCGCCTGCTCGAAGTCGACGAAGCCGCGAACCATATCCGCGAACTGGTTGACGAGGACGCCAACATCATCTGGGGCTCGGCGTTCAATCCCGATCTGGAGGGCAAGATACGAGTCTCGGTCGTCGCGACGGGCATCGAGGCCGACCCTAACGCCGTTGCCGCAACGGAACCGGCGACCCGAGCCTTCTCGTTCGGCCGCCGCGGCGAAGCGGTCGCGCCGGTGCCGGCGCCCGAAACCGCAGCGGCGCCGGCGCATGAGCCCGAAGTCACCGCCGCCGCAGAGCCGGTTGCCGAAACCGCGGTGGATGAAGAGCCGCTCGAACTGTCCGCACCGGTCGTCGAGCCGACGGGTCAGGACAGCCTCGACGTTCCGGTTGGCGAGAGCGACGAACTGGTGCTCGACAGCGGCGCTGCGGTCGAAACACCGGCTCCGACGCGGCTGACGTTCGGCGACGACGATTATGCGAACGATCGCGGCCCTACGATCGCGACGGGGGCGGAAGAAACGCCGGCGCCCAAGGTCAAGACGGGCGGCACGCTGTTCGAGCGCATGCAGAATGTCGCGCGCGGTGCGTTCGGCGAGTCCGAGCCGGAGGCGGAAAAGGATTCGCTCGATATCCCGCGGTTCCTGCATCGCCAGAATAACCAGTAGCTGTCCCATGCTGAAACGGGGCGTTGCGGTTCGTCGCCGTCGCGCCCCGTTTTGGCGTTTGTGATCCCACCGATCATTTCCCGTTCAGCCATCAGGCGGTCTAGACTACACCCCTAATGATGTTGCGCCGGACCCTGACCTTTGCCGCGCTCGGTTTCGCGGTGGCGGGTGGCGCTCAGGCGCAGACCGCCAGCGAAAATCGCGACGCCGACGCGCTCGCCGCCGACATGCGGCTGCTCGCGGCCAACCCGCTCGATATCGAAGCGCTGGTTACGGCCGGCGAATTGACGCTGCGGATGGGCGACAGCACTGCCGCGGCGGGATTCTTCGGACGCGCGGAGAAGCTCGACCCCAATAATCCGCGGATCAAGGCAGGGTGGGGCAGTCTGATGGTGCGCGCGGAGCGGCCGGGAATGGCGCTTGTGCGGTTCCAGGAAGCCGAGCGGCGCGGCCTGAACCCGGCCAAATTCGCCGCTGACCGCGGGCTCGCTTACGATTTGATCGGCGAGCAGGAGCGTGCGCAACGCGATTATCGGCTCGCGCTGCGCAACGGCCCAGACGATGAGGTGACTCGCCGTTACGCTCTGTCGCTCGGGATTTCGGGGCGAAAGGAAGAGGCGCTCAAGCTGCTCGACCCGCTGATTCAGCGGAGCGACCGCGCGGCATGGCGCGATCGGGCGTTCGTTCTGGCGATGAGCGGCGATACGGGAGCGGCGGAGAAAATTGCCGAGACCATGATGTCGCCCGGCCTGGGCGCGGGACTGACGCCGTTCTTTCGTCGTCTGCCGCAGCTGTCTGCGGCCGATCGCGCCTTTGCCGTGACGTTCGGCGAGATGCGGACCACGCCCGAGCGGGTTGCCGACGCGCAACTCGCGCCTCCGCTGCCAAGGCTTGGCCCCGATCCCTACGCGCCGAAGGTTGCGGCCGCGCCGCCGGTCGTGATCGCGGCGGTTGAGGGCGAGGGCAAGCGCCGGAAGGGCAGGAAGGGCGAGGCTCGCGCCGCGCCCCCCGCCGCCAAGCCGCCGGTCGAGGTCGCCGTGGCGTCCCCCCTATATGTTCCGCCGCGCGCGACGGCCGCGCCGGCCCCCGCGCCGATGCCGACTCCGCCGCCGGTCCGCGTAGCGGTCGCAACACCCGGGGCAAGTCCGGCGCCTGAACCCGTAGTCCCGACACCCGCGCCGACGTCGCCCGAGCCCGCCCCCAACCCCGTGCCGACCGCGCCGGTTGCGGTCGCATCGAATGCGCCCGTCACGCCGTCGACCGATCCGGTTCCGGGTGCCGCTGACCAGCCGAGCGCGGCCGAAGCTGGCGTGCCGGCGCCCACGCCAACATCGCGGGTGAGCGAGGACACAGTGCTCGCCCGGATCGTCGCCGGACTTGACACCCCGGCGCCCAAGCCCGCGCCCAGGGCGCGTCCGGACCCCATTACTGCGCCGCCGGTTGCAGAAAGCAAAAAGAAGCCGATCGAGGAGGCCAGGTCGCCCGTCACACGAACGCGAGGGAAGCCGTCTAAGAGCGAGATCGCCGACACTGCCGTGGAGTCCGCCAAGGGCAAGGCGCCCCGGCTTGACGCCAGGGGTCGACCAATCAAGACGCCCGACGCCGATGACACGCCGGCGGTCGACAAGAACGGTTGTCCGATTCCGGCCAAACCGGCGAAGGGAAAGCGCGCGGCGCCTGCAAAGAGCAAAAAACCGGTGACGGCGCGCGAGAAGGCCGACGACGCGCGCTGCAAGGCGGCGACCGCCAGGACGAAGGCCGACGCCGAGGCCAGAGGCGAACCGGCGCGCGTGTGGGTTCAGGTTGCGGGCGGCGCGAACGAAGGCGATCTCAAGAAGGCGTGGTCGGCGCTTCAGGTCAAGGCGCCCGATCTGTTCCGCGGCCGTCAGGGCTGGACGACACCGCTGCGCGCGACCAACCGCGTGCTGACCGGGCCGTTCAAATCGGACGACGAAGCGCAGGCGTTCGTCAACCGCATGGCGAAGGCCGGATTGTCTGGTTTCGTCTTCACTAGCGCCAGGGGACAGAAGATCGAGCGGTTGGGGTCGAAATAGTTTTTCGTCAACCCGGCCTTGAGCCAGGGCCCCGCTTTTGTGAAAAAAGAAGCGGGATGCCGGATCAAGTCCGGCATGACGGATGGTTTGGAGGCAATCGACGGTTAGATTTCTCGCCGTCACCTCGCTACACGCCGAGCATGCCCGACCTCGCAACCTACGCCTCCGACCCGTGGCTGACCCGGGGGCGCCTATATGCCGAGGACGAGACAACCGCGCGAGGCCCGCGCGACGCCTTCCAACGCGACCGCGACCGTATCATCCACTCGATCAGTTTTCGGCGGTTACGTCACAAGACGCAGGTGTTCCTCGCGCCTGACGGCGATCATTTCCGCGTCAGGCTGACGCACAGCATCGAGGTCGCGCAGATTGGCCGCACGATCGCGCGGGCGCTGGGGCTCAACGAGGACCTGACCGAGGCGTTGTGCCTTGCGCACGATATCGGCCACCCGCCGTTCGGCCATGCAGGCGAGGATGCGCTCAAGGAGGCGCTCGCCGGGAAGGGCGGATTCGATCACAACGGCAATACCCTTCGCGCGCTGACCGAGATCGACAGCCCCTATCCGCATTTTCCGGGCCTCAACCTGACCTGGGAGACGCTGGAGGGACTCGCCAAGCACAACGGACCCGTGGCTGCCCCCGGATGGGCTCTGGCGAGGACGGACGATCAGTTCCCGCTCGAACTGGAGGCCTTTGCAAGTCTGGAGGCGCAGGTCGCGGCGATCGCCGACGACATCGCGTACGACAATCACGACATTGACGACGGGTTGCGAGCGGGGTTGCTGACACTCGACCAGTTGCTGAGCGTTCCGATGATTGCCGCGCGCTGGGATCAATGCCGGGCGCGCTTTCCCGATGTGCCGCACGCGAGGCTGACAGGCGAGCTGATCCGCGGCCAGATCGGTGCGATGGTCAACGACCTGATTGCGGCCAGCCGCGCGGCAATCATCGTCTCGGGGATCGGTTCGTCTGAAGACGCGCGCGCCGCTGGCCGCGCACTGATCGTTTTCTCGGACGCGATGCGTGAGGACGAACGCGCGCTGAAACGCTTTATGTACGCCAGCCTCTACCACCATCCGCAGCAACTCGCGGCGGCCGATCAGGCGCGCGTTGTCGTCGCCGGATTGTTCGAGGCCTATCACGCCGACCCTTCGCTGATGGCCGGCGAATGGCCGCAACGGCTTCCGTCCGACGAACCTTGGCTCAGCCGTCACATCGTCGATTTCATCGCCGGGATGACCGATCGTTACGCCATCGCGCGGTACCGCGAGGCGGTCGGGCCGATCGACCTGCCCGAAGGGTTCTAGGGCACGGCGCGTTAGGCTTGGGATATTTGTGCGACAAAGGGGTGTTAAACCGGGTCGCATCCATGGAGTGACGCGCATGGCCGACGCCAGCATCGCGCTCAATCGCTTCGGGCTCGGCGCCCGTCCCGATGAGAGCATTCCCGGTGATCCCAAAGGCTGGCTGATGGGTCAGCTCGAAAAATTCGAACCCAAACCCGCCGCCTTCGCCAACGTGCCTACGCGCGCGAAGGTAGCAGGCGAACTCGCCGATTATATCGAGCAGCAGCGGATGTTGCGGCAACAGGGGCTGGGGCGTCGTCAGCGGGCCGGCGTCGCGACGCCGCCACCGCAGACGACACCGGCGATGTCCCCGGCCATGGCTCCGCCCGGTGCGCCTGAGCCGGGCGCGAAACCCGAGCCCGACGCTGGTGACCCGCTCAAGGCGGCGCGGCGGTTTGTCGGCGGGCAAGTGCGCGACGATTACGCCGCGGCGGTCGGCGCGCGGGTGACAGCGGCGCTGACTAGTCCCACGCCGTTTGCGGAACGGTTGACGCATTTCTGGGCCAATCATTTCGCGGTGTCGGCCGACAAGCTTCAGGTGATCGGGCTGTCGGGGTTGCTCGAGTTCGAGGCGATCCGACCCAATCTGATGGGCCGGTTCGGCGACATGCTCGACGCGGTCGAGCGCCATCCCGCGATGCTGCTTTATCTCGATCAGGCCGTATCGGTTGGGCCAAACAGCCCCGCTGGCCAATTCGCCGCCAGCCGCCCGCGCGCCAACGGGCAGAAGGTCGGTCTCAACGAGAACCTGGCGCGCGAGATCATGGAGCTTCACACGCTCGGCGTGCGGACGATCTATACGCAGGCCGATGTGACCGAGTTCGCGCGTGCGCTGACCGGATGGACGGTGAGCGGGATCGGGCGGGGGCCGGGCGCGCGGCTGGCGGGGACCGGCGGCGCGCCAGGCGATTTCGTGTTCGCGCCCCGGCTGCACGAACCGGGCGAACGCACGATCATCGGTGTCAGATACCATCAGCAAGGCGAGAAGCAGGCGCAGGCGGTGCTCGACACGCTGGCGACAAGCCCCGCGACCGCCGAGCATGTCGCGACCAAGCTCGCGCGGCACTTCGCCGGCGACACGCCGCCGCCGGCGCTGGTCGCGCGACTCAAGGCGTCGTTCCTCAAAACCGGGGGCGATTTGCCCTCGCTCTACCGCGTGCTGATCGACAGCCCCGAATGCTGGGTGGCGGGATGGGTCAAGTTCAAGTCGCCATGGGAATGGACGGTGTCGACCGGGCGCGCGCTGGGGATGAAGCAGATGCTGCCGCTCGCCGCAGTCGGCCTGCTCAACCAGCTCGGCCAGCCGACGTGGAAGCCCGGTTCACCCGCCGGTTATGACGACATTGCTGCGAGCTGGGCCGGACCCGATGCGTTGCTCCGCCGGGTCGAGGCGTCGGAGCGGTTTGCGACGCGCTCAGCGGGCGCGATCGACGCGCGCTCGCTCGCGCCCAGGCTTTTCCCCGGCGCGCTGACGTCGGCCACCGAACAGGCGCTGGCGCGTGCCGAGAGCCCGGGTCAGAGCCTCGCGCTGCTGCTCGTCTCTCCAGAAATGCTGCGGAGGTAATCATGTACGATCGCCGTTCCTTCCTCATCCATTCGGCCGGATTCGCGGGACTCGCGATGGCGCCGCGGATGGCGTTCGCGAAGGCCGAGACCGACCACCGCTTCGTCTTCATCATCCAGCGCGGCGCCGCCGACGGCCTCGGCACGATCGGCGCCGTCGGCGACCCCGCCTTCGCCGGCGCGCGCGGGCAGCTCGCGGTGGATTTCGAAGGCGCGAAGAAGCTGGACAGCATGTTCGCGCTGCACCCCGCGATGACCTCGCTCAGCGGCATGTACGACGCCAGGGAAGCGCTGTTCGCGCACGCCATCGCCTCGCCTTACCGCGACCGCTCGCATTTCGACGGACAGAACGTGCTCGAAAGCGGCGGGACCGGCGCGTATCAGGTCAAGGACGGCTGGATGAACCGCATGCTCGGTCTGATCCCGTCGGGCGAGGCCAAGGCGATCGCGGTGTCGGCGACGGTGCCGCTGGCGTTGCGCGGGCCGCATGAGGTGTCAAGCTATGCGCCGTCGGCGTTGCCCCAGGCATCCGACGACCTGATGATGCGCGTCGCGGCCTTGTATCAAGGTGACGGCCAGCTCCATGGGTTGTGGAGCGAGGCGATGAATACGCGCACGCTGACCGGCGACCTGACCGCCGCCAACGCGGCCAATGCGGCCGCGACCGGTGCGCTCGCCGCCAAGCTGCTCTCGCCCGCCAATGGCGCGCGGATCGCGATGATCGAAACCGGCGGGTGGGACACGCATGCGGGGCAGCGTGGGCGGCTGGCGGCTCAGCTCAAGGGACTCGACGCGATGATCGCCGCGCTCAAGACCGGGATGGGCCCGGCGTGGAGCGACACGATGGTGCTGGTCGCGACCGAATTCGGCCGGACCGTCGCGGTCAACGGCACCGGCGGCAGCGACCATGGCACGGGCTCCGCGGCGATGCTGGTGGGCGGCGGGGTCAAGGGCGGGCGGGTGATGGCCGATTGGCCGGGGCTGGGCCAGGCTGCGCTGTATGAGGGCCGCGACTTGAAACCAACGCTTGGCCTCGACCAGTTCGTCGCGGGCGCGGTCGCCGGGCATTACGGCGTCGAACCAGGCAAAGTGATGGCGACGTTGTTCCCCGAGACGAAAGGGACGGCGCCGGTCGGCGGACTGGTCTGACCCGGCGGGGGTTTGAAGCGACGCCGGCATTGGGCTAAGGGCGCCGCTTCCTCCCATCGCTGGACCCGCAATGACGCTCTACACCCGCTTTGCCGCGCATATCGACGCGGCGCTCGACGTCTTGACCGCGAACGGCGACTTGTCGGCGGGGTTGGCGCGAGGCGGCGTGACGGTCGAGCCCCCGCGCGACACGAGCCATGGCGACCTCGCGACCAACGCCGCCATGGTGCTGGCCAAGTCCGCCGCTACCAATCCGCGCGCGCTGGCCGAAAAGATCGCCGCCGAGCTCGGCAAGCTCGACGAAGTGGCGTCGGTGTCGGTTGCGGGCCCGGGGTTCATCAACCTGACATTGACCGACGACACGTGGCGCAACGAACTCGCGGCGATCAACGACGGCGGCAGCGACTATGGACGCTCGACAACCGGGAAGGGTCAGACCGTCAATATCGAATACGTCTCCGCCAACCCGACCGGCCCGATGCATATGGGGCATTGTCGCGGCGCGGTGGTCGGCGACGCGCTGGCGTCACTGCTCAAATGGGGCGGCTACAAGGTCATCCGCGAATATTATGTCAACGACGCCGGCGGACAGGTCGATGTGTTAGCGCGTTCCGCGCACCTGCGATACCGCGAGGCGCTGGGCGAGGATATCGGCGAGATTCCGGAAGGGTTGTATCCGGGCGACTATCTGATCCCGGTCGGACAAGCGCTGGCGCAGGAGTTCGGCGACAAATATGTCGCTGCGCCCGAAGGCGAATGGCTGGCCCTGTTCCGCAAGGCGGCGGTCGCGGCGATGATGGCGCTGATCAAGGCTGACCTCGCATTACTGGGCATTCATCACGATTTGTTCTCATCCGAGGCCGAACTCCAGGCCGCGAAGAAGCCCGAGGCGGCGGAGCGCGAGTTGCGCGCACGGGGCCTCGTCTATGACGGCATGCTCGAAGCGCCCAAGGGAGAGACGCCCGAGGACTGGGAGCCGGTCGAGCTCCCGCTATTCCGTTCCTCGCAATTTGGGGACGATCAGGACCGGCCGATCAGGAAATCGGACGGCAGCTGGACCTATTTCGGCGCCGACCTCGCCTATCACTGGCAAAAGGCGCAGAGCGCGGACGCGCTGATCGACATTTGGGGCGCCGACCACGCCGGCACGGTCAAGCGTATCGTCGCGGCGGTGCAGGCCCTGACCGGCGGCAAGACGCGGTTCGACGTCAAGCTGGTCCAGATGGTGCGGCTGCTGCGCGCGGGCGAACCGGTCAAAATGTCCAAGCGCTCCGGTAACTTCGTGACGCTTGCTGACGTCGTTCGCGAGGTCGGCAGGGATGTCGTGCGCTTCACCATGCTGACCCGCAAGGCGGACGCCCAGATGGATTTCGATTTCGCCAAGGTGGTTGAGGCGTCGAAAGACAATCCGGTGTTCTATGTGCAGTACGCCCATGCGCGAGTCGCATCGCTCAAGCGGCGCGCCGTCGAGGCGGGCATCGCGTGCGACGGTGTGGACCTGTCCCGCCTTGATACGGAGGACCTGGCGCTGGTGAAGCTCGCCGCCCAGTTTCCGCGTGTCGTCGAAACCGCCGCTGCGGCACGCGAGCCCCACAGAATCGCCTTTTACCTCTATGACTTGGCGGCGCACTTTCACGCATCATGGAACGTCGGCAACGATCGTCCGGAGCGGCGCTTTCTCGTCCCCGATAACCACGAACTCACCTGCGCGCGTCTTTTCCTCGGCGACGCGATCGGGCAGATTATCCGCAACGGTCTCGCCATCATGGGGGTGGAGGCGGTCGAGGAGATGAAGTGATGGCGGGCGCGAAATGGAGCGAGCCGACGGTGACCGATGAGGATCGGCTGCCTTGGCTCGAGACCGCGGGCGACGAGTATGACGAGGGGCCGTCGCTGAGCCGCGTGGTCGGCATGGTGCTGATCGGGCTGGTCGCCCTCGCCGCGGTGCTCGGCGGGATCTACTGGTTCAAGCATCGGGCGCCCGCGCCGGGCAACGGCGACCTGATCGCGGCGCCCGACGGCGATTACAAGGTCAAGCCCGACGACCCCGGCGGGATGAAGGTCGCCGGCGAAGGCGACGCGGCGGTCGCGGCGAGCGGAGGAGCTGCGAGCAGCAACGGCTCCATCGCGGTGACCAGTCTGCCCGAGGCGCCGATCGTCGGCAGGAAAGTCGGTCCCGACGCCAAGGGCGGTCCGGGTGCTTCGACCGCGACAGCCGCCGTTTCCGCCCCTGGCGGGAAACTGACCGCGCCGCCGCCGGGGCGTCCGGTCACGATCGCCAACGGTGGGGGCGGCGGGGCGCTCGTTCAGCTTGGTTCGTTTCCGAGCGAGGCGCAGGCCAACACGGCATGGGCGCAGGCGTCGAAAAGGTTCGGCTACCTCGCGGGCCTCGGCAAATCCGTCGAAAAGGCTGAGGTCAACGGCCGCACTTTCTATCGCCTCAAGGTCAACGCAGGCAGTGCGGGTGCGGCCCGGGAACTCTGCGGCAAGCTAAAGGTCGCGGGCGAGGCGTGCATCGTCACCAGCTGAGTTCCTGGCTCCTCCCTTGAATGGGAAGGACCAGCGGCTAGAAGCTGCTCATGAAGCCCGTCATCTATGGCCTGTCCGGCCTTGCGCTCACCGACGACGAACGCGTGTTCTTCAAGGACGCGGATCCGTGCGGGTACATCCTGTTCAAGCGCAACGTGCAGGACCGCGCCCAGCTCCGCGCGCTGACCGACTCGCTGCGCGAGGTTTCGGGCCGCGACGACGTGCCGATCCTGATCGACCAGGAAGGCGGCAGGGTGCAGCGGATGGGGCCGCCGGAATGGCCCGATTTCCCCGCCGGACCGGTGTTCGACAAGCTCTACGACGTCGCCCCCGTCTCGGCTATCGAGGCGGCGCGCGCGCATGCCCAGGCGACCGCGCTGATGCTCGCTGAGGTCGGGATCAACGTCGATTGCTGGCCGTTGCTCGACGTCGTCCAGCCCGACACGACCGACGCCATTTCGATCCGCACGCTGGGCGGCGAGCCGATGCGGGTAGCGGCGATGGGCCGGGCGATCCTGGACGGACTGCGCGCGGGAGGGGTGGTCGGCGTGGTGAAGCACATGCCGGGGCACGGCCGCGCGAAGGTCGACAGCCATCACCTGCTGCCGACCGTTACCGCTTCGGAAGCCGAGCTGGAGGTCGATATCGAACCATTCCGCACCCTGGCCGATGCGCTGATGGGGATGACCAGCCACATCGTGTTCGAGGTATGGGACAAGGAACGCCCCGCGACGCTGTCGCCGATCGTCGTCGACCAGGTGATCCGCGGCAAGATCGGTTTCGACGGGCTGCTGATGACCGACGATATCGACATGAAAGCGCTGTCGGGCACTGCGGGCGAGAAAGCGGCGGGCGCGATCGCGGCGGGGTGCGACCTGGTGCTCGATTGCTGGGGCCGGATGGACGAGATGGTCGAGATCGCCGGACTGCTCAACGACATGCCGGCGAAATCGCTCGAGCGGCTTGAGCGGGCGATGGCGACGATCGCCACGCCGGAAGGTGATTTTGCCGAGCTGATCGCCAAAAGGGAAGAGCTTCTGGCGCTGGTCTGACCAGCCGTCATGCCAGCCGAAAGCTGGCATCCCTTGGGGTTATCCACACAACCTAGAGACCCCAGCTTTCGCTGGGGTGACGGATGGGGCAAGGTAATCTCATGGACTCCGACCTCGACACCCTGACGCTCGACATCGACGGGTGGGAAGGGCCGCTCGACCTGCTGCTCGCGCTGGCGCGGGCGCAGAAGGTCGATCTCAAGCAGATCTCGATCCTGGCGCTGGTCGAGCAATATCTCGCTTATGTCGAGGAAGCGCGCGCGCTCAAGCTTGAGGTCGCGGCCGATTATCTGGTGATGGCGGCGTGGCTGGCGTACCTCAAATCCGCGCTCCTCCTGCCGCGCGACCCGGAGGTCGAGCCGAGCCCCGAGGAACTCGCGCTGCGGCTCCAGATGCGGCTCGAACGTCTCAACGCGATGCGCGACGCGGGCGCGCGGCTGCTCGCGCGCGACCGGCTGGGCCGCGACGTGTTCCGCCGCGCCGCGCCGGAGGGGCTGCGCACCGTCCGCAAGGCGCAATGGCAGGCCGAAATCTACGACCTGATCGCTGCCTATGGGCAAATCAACGCGCGCAACCGTCCGGTCTTCCACGTCGTCCACGACCGCCCTGTGATGACGCTCGACGCCGCACTTGAACGGGTGTCGCGGCTGCTCGGGGTGCAGGTCGACTGGGCGAGGATCGAAAGCTTCC
The DNA here is from genome assembly GCA_018240825.1 of Pseudomonadota bacterium. Taxonomy (GTDB): domain Bacteria; phylum Pseudomonadota; class Alphaproteobacteria; order Sphingomonadales; family Sphingomonadaceae; genus Sphingomonas. The sequence continues at coordinate 16,814 of JAFEEZ010000338.1, forward strand.
TGCCCGACAGTCTCGACGGGCCTTTTCGCAAATCGGCGCTCGCCTCCAGTTTCGTCGCCGCGCTCGAACTGGCGCGGATGGGCAAGGCGGAGTTGCGCCAGCAATCGCCGTTCGCGCCACTCTATCTCAAGGCGACGGCATGATCGAACCCGACGATCTGACGCGCGCGGTCGAAGCGGTGCTGTTTGCCGCCGGCGAGCCGCTGTCGATCGAGGCGATCCGCGCGCATGTAGGCGCCGAGGCAGACGTCCGCGCAGCGCTCGCCGTGATCGAGGAGCATTATGCCGGGCGCGGAATCGAACTCGTCCGGCGCGGTGATCGCTGGCACTTCCAGACGGCGGGCGATCTCGCGCATTTGCTCCGCCGCGACCGCGAGGAGGCGCGCAAGCTTTCCCGCGCAGCGATCGAGACGCTGGCGATCATCGCCTATCACGAGCCCGTCACTCGCGCCGAGATCGAGGCGATCCGTGGCGTGCAGATATCCAAGGGCACGCTCGACGTGCTGATGGAGGCGGGGTGGGCGAGGCCCGCCGGGCGGAGGGAAACGCCGGGCCGCCCGTTGACCTACGCGACGACCGCGGAATTCCTGACCCATTTCGGCCTCGCCAGCCGCCGCGATCTGCCGGGAATCGACGATTTGCGCGCGGCGGGGCTGCTCGATCCTGTCGACCTGGCGATGGCGGAACTGACTTCGGGCGAAGAATCCGATGAAGAAGTGGCAAATGCGACCGAACAGGACTAAGTGAACGTATTGCCTGAGGAGATTGAGTGATGGGTAGCTTCAGCCTGGTCCACTGGCTGATTTTCGGGGTGATCGCGATCCTCGTGTTGGGTGGCGGCCGCTTTTCGAGCATGATGGGCGACGTCGCCAAAGGCATCAAGCAATTCAAGAAAGGCATGGCCGAGGATGACGATGTGCCGCCGAGCCGCCTTGAATCCAAGCGCGCCGATACGGTGATCGACGTCGAGCGTGAGCGCGCCCGCGACGCGGAACGTTAATTCCGGACGAGAGGTCCGGCCGTGATCTTCGATATTGCCCCCACCGAATTGCTGGTGCTGGGCGCGGTGGCGCTGGTCGTCATCCCGCCCAAGGATCTGCCCAAGGCGATGCGCCTCGCGGGACAGTGGATCGGCCGCGCGCGTGGGCTGGCCCGGCAGTTCCGCTCGGGCTTCGACGACATGATCCGCGAATCCGAATTCGCCGAGATGGAAAAGAAGTGGAAGGCGGAGAACGAACGCATCATGCGCGAATTTCCGCCGACCGCCGACCAAGCGATGCTGATGGCGCCCGTGCCGCAGGACGATCTCGCGCCCGAAAGCGAGGATGCGCTTGCGATGGCGGCCGAGATGCCCGTGCCGGAACCCGCACCCGCACCCGCACCCAAACGCAAGCCACGTCCGACTACCGCGAAAAAATCCGTGGCGAAGAAGCCCGCCGCCAAGCGCGCGAAGTCATGACTCGATGAGCGATGAAGACGATATCGACGCCAGCCGGGCGCCGTTACTCGACCACCTGATCGAGCTGCGCAAACGCTTGCTCATCAGCCTTGTCACGCTCGCGGTGCTGTTCGTCGGCTGCCTCTATTTCGCCGAGCCCATCTTCGGCTTCCTGATCAAGCCGCTCGCCGCGGCGGGCGAAAGGAAGGTCTATTATACCGAGCTGTTCGAGGCGTTCTTCGTCCAGCTCAAAGTCGCGTTCTTCGCCGCATCGGTGCTGTCGTTCCCGGTCGTCGCCAACCAATTGTGGCAGTTCGTCGCGCCGGGTCTCTACCGCAAGGAAAAGCGCGCGCTTTTGCCTTTTCTGCTGGCGACGCCGGTGCTGTTCACTGCGGGATGTGCGATGGCCTATTACGTTGCTATCCCCGCCGCGGTTCATTTCCTGCTCGGCTATCAGGTCAAGGTCGGGGACGTCCAACAGGAAGCGTTGCCGCGCGTCGGCAACTATCTGACCTTTGTCATGCAGTTTCTGTTCGGGTTTGGCGTGTCGTTCCTCTTGCCTATCCTGATGATGTTGCTGGAACGAGCCGGGATCGTCACGCTCCGCCAACTCGCACGAGCTTGGCGCTACGCCATTCTCGGCTGTTTCGCGATCGCGTTGGTGCTGGCGCCGCCGGACGCGGGGTCGATGGTCATGCTCGCAACGCCGCTCGTCACGCTCTATTTCCTGACGTTGGGCGCGATCTGGCTGACGCACCGGCGGCGCGCGCGGACCGAGCAAGCCGAGGAAGACGTCGCCTGACCGCCGGCGGTGTTACGTTACTTGTTCTTGTCGGCGGTCTTGGCGACGGTGTCGCCGGCCGAGGATACGTCCTTGCCGACACCTTCGATTGTGTTGCACGCAGAAAGCATGAGCGCGCCGGCGGCGAGCGCGAGGCCGATGAAGTTGCGCATTGGTGGTCTCCTGAACGTTGCAGGCGGCAAATGCGTGTGCGCCGGATTCGTTCCGGCGGCGGCGCATCGGTTATCGCAAACGAATTAGGCCCGGAAGCGTCACCGGGGGGGAGGGGTGGACGCTTCCGGGCCTATGTCGTGGATAGCGAGAGCGGGGGGGCATAAGGTCGCTATCCGATGATAAAACGCGTTTCCCGCGATCCGGTTCCAGGGAAAAATGCAATTTTTTCACACTATTTCTCGAATCCAGTCTTCTCCCTTGTTTTTCAATCCTTTCCGGTGACGCCAATGACGATCTCGTAAGACCCGGCCAATGGATCGTGATGAAGAGGCGCGCGCAATTGCCGCGACAGACCTTCGATTACCCTGCCGTAACGCTGGCCGAGTGCGGCCTGGAGCGCATCGCTGTCGACCAGTGCGGGCGAACTGGCGCGCAGGATGGCGGCCGCCGGCGTTTCTCCACTCCGCACCGAAAGGCGGATCTGCGCGGCAGGCGACATGGCGATCGCAAGTTCGATGATCTCGGTCAGCAGAAAGGCGATCGCGATCGCGTTATCCTGGTTGACCAGATAAGGTTCGATCTCGAGCAGGATCGTCAGCTTCGAACCCTCGGGAGTGGTCGCCCGGATATTGGAGGCGAGTTCGCCGATCACGGCGCGCAAGCTCAGCCCGCGATGGTCCTCCATCTCCGCAAAATGGTGGCGATGGACCACCGACAGCGCGTCGACGCGGCGCTGGATCGACGAATAGGCGCGCGCAGCTTCGGCGGCCTGCGCGCCGCGCGAATGGAGGTTGATCAGACTGGAGATCACCTGGAGGTTGTTCTTGACGCGGTGATGGACCTCGCGCGTGAGCTTGGTCTGGCGCACCAGTCCTTCGGCCAGGCCCGCCTCGTGCAGGATCAGCGTCCTGCTGAGCGACCGGAACGTCTCGCCGAGTTCGCGAATCTCCTGCGCCGGGAGCGAGCGCACGTCAGCCGAATCGATCGCTTCGCCCGGACGGTACGCCGCCACGCGCGCGCGCAGCATGCGCAACGGCTGGACCAGCAGCCGGTCGACGACGAACCACGCTATGCTCGCGGCGGCGAGCCACATCAGAATGGGCAGCAGCATGGCTATCGCCACCGGCGAAGTGATCAGGTTGCGCCGCATCGTGACGATCAACGTCAAATTGCCGACGTTGAGGGGAGCCCTGACCGCCTGACGATTGTCGAGCAGGTCGTCGCGGTCGGGCGCACGCAACACGAGATCCTGTCCATCGGCGCCGCGGATCATCTCCGCATAATCCATGCCTGACGCGCCGGGTTTGGCGATCGTGGTCAGGAACGGCGCGGGAAAGAACGCGCTGCCCCGCAAGTCGCGGTCCGCGGCCGCGATGGCCAGCAGGACACCCTTGCCAGGCACGACCCGCGCCGCGGGCTGGCCGCACGCTATCGCGTAGGGAGCGGGATAGGGCGACGCCGTTCCGCACAGCAACC
>JAFEEZ010000339.1 GCA_018240825.1 Pseudomonadota bacterium
GGGCGCAGTCTTAACCCGTTCGGGCTGAGCTTGTCGAAGCCCTGTCCTTCCTTTCGAAGAGATGCAGCCCTTCGACAAGCTCGGGGCGAGCGGAGCTAAGGTCCAGTTCAACGCCGACTGCGCCGAAAAGCGCCGCCGGCCAATCGCCGTTGGAATGTATGGATCGCCAGACTCGCCTCAAACGCCTGCGCTTCCGCGCGTGGCATCGCGGCACAAGGGAAGCCGATCTGATGATCGGCGGATTTTTCGACCGGCACAGTACGGTATGGGACACAGCGCAACTCGACTGGTTCGAGGCGCTACTCGAAGAGCAGGACGTCGATATCATGGCGTGGGCGATGCGCACGCTGCCCTGTCCGGCCCGATGGGAAGGGCCGATGATGGAAACCATGCGCGCTCTCGATTTCGTGCCGGTTCATCGCTGACGCAATTACCACCGTTCGGTTCCGAGCGAAGTCGAGAACCGGAACTAGGCTATGGCCTCGACAGGTGTTCGACTTCGCTCGACACGAACGGACATAGCGTGACCGACCCACAAAAGATCCTCTCCGCCGGGCAATCGCTAACCCTAACCGGCGTTCCCACCGGATTCCTGCCGGTGATGCTGGCGGACCTCGCGCGTGCGGCGCCGGCGCGGACGGTGCTGATCGCGCCCGACGACGCCGAAATGCGCAGCGTCGCATCGACGATCGGCTTCTTTGCGCCCGAGATCGAGGCGATCGCGTACCCGGCATGGGATTGCCTGCCTTATGATCGCGCCAGCCCAACCCTGCGGATCATGGCCGAACGGCTCGCGGCGCTGCATCGCCTTCAAGCGAAGCCCAAGGGGCCGCAACTGCTCGTCACCACCGCCAATGCCGCGACTCAGCGCACGCTGACGCCGTTTCGCGTCCGGCAACTCGTCGCGCGGCTGGCCCCCGGCGAGCGGATCGGCCGCGACAAGGTGGCGGCGTTGCTGGCGGCCAACGGCTATGTCCGCACCGACACCGTCCACGACCAGGGTGAGTTCGCGGTGCGCGGCGGGCTGGTCGACCTGTTCCCGAGCGGCGAGGAACAGGCGCTGCGCCTCGATTTCTTCGGCGACGAGATCGAGAGTGTCCGCACCTTCGACCCCGCCGACCAGCGCACCACCGGCCGCATCGACGGTTTCACCCTGCTGCCGGCATCCGAAGCCCTGCTCGACGAGGAGTCGATCAAGCGCTTCCGTGCGCGCTATCGCGAGACGTTCGGCGCGACCGCGACCGGCGACCCGCTTTACCAGGCGATCAGCGAAGGGCGGCGGCTGGCGGGGATGGAACACTGGCTGCCGCTGTTCGAGGAGCGGCTCGAGACTCTGTTCGACCATATCGGCGACGATGCGCTGGTGGTGTGCGAAGCTGGCGTCACAGCGGCTGCCGAACAACGTTTCGAGGCGGTGGCCGATTACCATGTCAACCGCGTCAAGGCGCAGTCGGTCGATCCGGGAAGCTATCGCCCACTGCCGCCCGACGCGCTTTATCTGACCGTCGGCGAATGGGCGAAGCGGCTCGAGGCGGCCAAGGCGCATCTCACGACGCCGTTCCACGAGCCCGAAAGCGTAACCGTTATCGATTTCGACGTCGACGGCCCCCGCGACTTCGCGCCCGAGCGGTCGAGCGGGGTCAATATCTACGAAGCTGTCGTCGATCACCTCGGCAAGCTACGCAAGGAAAAGAAGAAACCGATTCTCGCGAGCTACTCAGCGGGGTCGCGAGAACGGCTTGCGGGACTGCTGCGCGATCACGACCTGACTGGTGCGGTGCTCGTCGACACTTGGCAGGAAGCGCTCGGCGCCGCTGATAAGGGCGTCGCCCTCACCATCCTGCCGCTCGACCACGGCTTCACCGCGCCGGGCATCGCGCTGCTGACCGAACAGGACATGCTCGGCGACCGGCTGGTCCGCCGCAACCGGCGCAAGAAATCGACCGACGCATTCCTCGCCGAGCTCGCGACGCTGTCGCCCGGCGACCTCGTCGTCCACGCCGATCACGGCATCGGGCGCTACGAAGGGCTGACCCAGATTCCGGTGCAGAAAGCACCGCACGATTGCGTCGCGCTCGAATATGCCGGTGGTGACAAGCTCTACGTCCCCGTCGAAAACCTCGAAGTGCTGAGCCGTTTCGGCTCGGACGAAGGCGGCACGCTCGACCGGCTCGGCGGCGAGGCTTGGCAGCGGCGCAAGAGCCGCATGAAGGATCGCATCCGCGAGATCGCCGGCGAGCTGATCGCGACCGCCGCCGAACGCGCGCTGCATCCCGGCGACGTCATCACGCCCGACGAAGCCGGCTATCCGGCGTTCGTCGATCGTTTCCCCTACGAGGAAACCGACGACCAGGATCGCGCCATCGACGATGTCCTGGGCGATCTGTCGGCGGGCAAGCCGATGGACCGGCTCGTCGTCGGCGATGTCGGGTTCGGCAAGACCGAGGTCGCGCTTCGCGCCGCGTTCGCCGCCGCGATGGCGGGCAAGCAGGTCGCGATCGTCTGTCCCACGACATTGCTCGCGCGCCAGCATTACAACAATTTCGTCGCGCGGTTCGAAGGGTTCCCGATCAAGGTCGGGCGGCTGTCACGACTGGTCGGCGCAGCCGAGGCCAAGGCGACGCGCGAAGGTCTTGCCGACGGCACGATCGACCTGGTCGTCGGCACCCACGCGATCCTGGCCAAACAGGTCGCATTCAAGCGGCTCGGGCTCGTCGTGGTCGACGAGGAACAGCGTTTCGGCGTCACGCACAAGGAACGCCTCAAGACGCTGCGCGCCGATGTCCATGTCCTGACACTCACCGCGACGCCGATTCCGCGCACGTTGCAAATGGCGATGTCAGGCATCCGCGAGCTGTCGGTGATCCAGACCCCGCCGGTCGATCGCCTGGCCGTGCGCACCTATGTCATGCCATGGGACCCCGTGGTGCTGCGCGAGGCGTTGTTGCGCGAGCATTATCGCGGCGGGCAGAGCTTCATCGTCACCCCGCGGATCAAGGACTTGCCCGAGATCGAGGAGTTCCTGCGCGAGACGGTGCCCGAGGTCCGCTACGTCGTCGCGCACGGCCAGATGGGCGCGGGCGAAGTCGAGGAGCGCATGTCCGCCTTCTACGACAAGAAGTTCGAAGTGCTCGTCTCGACCACCATCGTCGAAAGCGGGCTCGACATCCCCAGCGCCAACACGATGATCGTCCACCGCGCCGATATATTCGGCCTGGCGCAGCTCTATCAGCTGCGCGGGCGCGTCGGCCGATCCAAGACGCGCGCCTACGCCTATATGACAACGCCGCCGGACCGCATCGTCACAGAGACGGCCGACAAGCGCCTGAAGGTGCTGAGCGACCTCGACACGATCGGCGCGGGGTTCCAACTCGCGAGCTACGACCTCGACATACGCGGCGCGGGCAACCTGCTCGGCGACGAGCAATCGGGCCACATTCGCGAGGTCGGCTACGAGCTTTACCAGTCGATGCTGGAGGAGGCGATCATGGAGGCGAAAGCCGGCGGCATCGCAATGCGACCGCGCGACTTCTCGCCCCAGATCACCGTCGATGCGCCGATCATGATTCCCGAAGACTACGTCCCCGATCTCGACCTGCGCATGGGGCTCTACCGCCGCCTCAACGATCTCGACGAGCAGGACGGTATCGAAGCGTTCGCCGCCGAAATGATCGACCGGTTCGGGCCGCTGCCCGACGCGACGGCGAACCTCATCAAACTCATCGAAATCAAGCTCAACGCCAAGCGCGCGTGCGTCGCGAAGATCGACGTGGGACCCAAGGGCGCGCTTGTCAGCTTCCACGACGACACGCCGCCAAACGTCGACGGCGTGCTCGCTTACGGCGCGCGGCTGCAGGGTGTCGCCAAGCTGGGTCCCGACAACAAGCTGGTGAGCGCACC
>JAFEEZ010000033.1 GCA_018240825.1 Pseudomonadota bacterium
ACCGGGTTGCTGCGCGGGCTGTCGCTGGGGCTGATGTTGCAGGCGGGCTACGTCATCAACCAGAAACTGCACGGCGTGGTCCAGGCGACGGGCACGATGTATCACCAGAACACACTGGGCATGATGACCGAACTCGCGCTGCTGATTCTGATCGCGGCGTTGCTGGCGGGGGAGCGCGCCACGCTAATCAAGGCGGGGATCGTCGCCGGGCTGATCGTCATCGCCGGGGGCGGATCGCGCGGCGCGATGGGCATAGCGGGCGGCGGGATCGTGGTGTACACACTGTTGTCGCTGATCCGGCAAGTGACGCCGATCAAGCTCAAGATGGTGGGGCTCGGCGTGCTCGCCGCGGTGGTGATCGTGCCGCTCGGCATGGCGACGTTGAAGGAGCGGTTCGGGTCCGAATCGATCACGACGCAGGAGACGCAACGCGCCGCGTTCGAGCGTGCCGCGCGGGCGATGGCCGCCGACCACCCGATTCTGGGGGTCGGCGCCAACATGTATGTGCCGACCGCCAATTTGCAGGGCTATGCGGACAAGGCGGGCGTCGCGTGGAACTTCGCCAACCGATCGGCTCCGGTGCACAACGCTTATCTGCTCGCGCGCGCGGAGACCGGGTGGGCCGGAGAGTTCGCTTTCCTCGCGCTATTGATCGTCCCGATCGCGATCGGGCTGCGGTTCGCGTTCAGGAACCGCAATGGCATGAGCGGCGAGATCGCGCTGGGCGCCGCGGCGGCGGTTGCTGTGAATCTGCTCCACAACAATTACGAGTTCACGGTGTTCAACTATGAGGTTTTCGCCCTGGTGTTCGTGGCGATCGGCATGATCGCGGCGCAAGTGCGCGGCGCGACGCAGCCGATGCGCCGGCGACCCGCCCCGCCGCCAGCGGCCGGGCTCGACCCCGGCTTGCAACTGGCGAACGCGGCGCCAACGATACGTTGACAGTTTGACGGTATGGAACCACGCACGCGCCGGACGAACCCGCGCGGACTTAGCGGGATTGAGCGAAAGAGATGGATAGCGAGAAGAGCTGGGAAACCGGAATGCTGGGCTATGGCGACGCGTTGAAGGCGATCGTCGCGGCGCACCCGGACGCCAAGATTCTCGAACTGGGCGCGGGGCGGCGGCCGTCCTTCACGCTGGAGGAAATGCCATCGACGGTAAAGTCGTACACCGTCAACGACATCAGCGCCGACGAGCTCGCCTTGCTGCCCGACGGGTATGACCAGGCCTGTTTCGACGTCAGCGGCGACGCGAGCAATTTCAGCGATCGTTACGACGTCGTCTTCTCGCGTTTTCTCGCCGAGCACGTCGCCGACGGCGAGGCGATGCACCGCAACGTCTTTCAGGTGCTGCGCGACGGCGGGACCGCATTCCACCTGATCCCCACGCTCTATGCGATGCCGTTCGTCATCAACAAATTCCTGCCCGAGCGGCTGACCAGTTGGGTGCTCGCCAAATTCGCGCCGCGCCGCGCGATCAACCCCAAATTTCCCGCTTATTATTCGATGTGCTACGGCAATCCCGACAAGATGGCGCGCAAGCTGGTGGCGATCGGATACAGCAAGGTCGAGGTGCGCAACTTTTACGGTCACTTTTATTACGAAAAGATCCCGGTGCTGCGCAGCGTCCACCGCTGGTTTTCCGACCTCGCCGCGCGCAACGAATGGACGCGGCTGAGCAGCTACGCCTATATCAAGGCCGACAAGTGACCGCTTGCACCCCTCCAGCGACGGGTCGATCGGACGCCGCGTGACCGAGGCCGTATCGCCGTTAAAACCGCTCGCCGGCCGCGCGCTGGCGGCATCGCGCGATCCGCTCGTGCGCCGCGCCGCGTGGCTGACGCTGCCGTTCGGCGTCCAGCAGGCGATCCGGCTGGGCACCAGCATCGTGCTCGCGCGGCTGCTGGCGCCCGAAATGTTCGGCGTCATGGTGCTGATCAACACGTTGCGCACCGGCACCGAACTGCTCTCCGACCTCGGCATCGGCCAGAGCGTTGTGCGCAGTCCGCACGCGAACAACCGGACATTTCTCGACACCGCATTCACCGTGCAGCTGGCGCGCGGCGTCCTGCTGATGGTGTTCGCGCTCGCCGCCGCGTGGCCGGTGGCGCACGCCTATAACAATCCGGAGCTGGCGAAGATCATTGCGGTCGCCTCGCTGACTTTCCTGTTCACCGGGCTGCAATCGCCCGACCTGTTTCTGATGCAGCGCGACATCCGCGTCGCGCATCGCGGCATATTCGGCATGGTGACGGTGGTCGCGCAGAGCGTCATCACAATCGGGCTGGCATGGTGGTGGGGCAATGTCTGGGCGCTGGTCTGGGGTCTTGTGCTCAGCACCTTTTTCTCGACAGCGATGACGTTCGCCTTCGCGCCGTTTCGCATGCCGCGGCTGACCTGGCACCCGGAATATTGGAACGAGATTTTCCATTTCGGCAAATGGGTGTTCCTGTCGACGGCGATCTATTTCGCGGCGATCAGCACCGACAAAATCTATTTCAGCGCGGTGCTGCCGCTCGGGCTGGTCGGCATTTACGGCGTTGCGCGGACTTTTTCGGACATGCTTACCGCGCTCGCGCAGCGGTTCGGATCGTTCCTGGTCTTTCCCAAGGTCGTCGAGCTGCGCCAGCGGCGCGACGAAGTCTCGGCGACGTTCCAGCACAAGCGCCGCCTCGCGCTCGGCGCGATCGCAGTGGCGCTGGCGTTCGCGCTGGCCGTATCGGACCGCGCGATCCTGTTGCTCTACGACGCGCGCTATCAAGCCGCGGCGTTCATCCTGCCAGTTCTGTTCGCCGGCGCATGGTTCGCCGTGCTGGCGGCGTTCGGCGAGGCGACGTTGTTCGGGCTCGACCGGCCGCGCGCGAGCGCTGCGGGCAATCTCGCGAAATTCCTGGTTCTTATCGTCGGGTTGCCGCTCGCGGTAGCGCAGTACGGCGTCTTTGCCGGGCTGATCGTGCTGCTGCTCGGCGAGGGCGCACGATGGGCTGCCTTGTCGGTGGCGTTGCGCGCCGAGCGGCTGACGTCGGTGCGCGACGACGTGCTGCTGACCCTGGGCGTTTTCGCGCTGGCGGTCGCGCTGAAGACCGGGCTCGGCGCGACCGGGCTGGTCCCGACCTTCCAGCAATGGTGGGCGCTGGGCGCGCCAGTCCATGGCTGACGCGCCGCTCAAGCTCGGCGTGGTCGCGATCGGGCGGAACGAGGGCGAGCGGCTGGTCCGCTGCCTTGCGTCGATCCCGGCCGGCGTGCCGACGGTCTATGTCGATAGCGCTTCGACCGACGGCAGCCCGGAGGCGGCGCGGAAGGCGGGTGCGATCGTCCTTGCGCTGGACATGGCGCGGCCGTTCACCGCGGCGCGGGCGCGGGCGGAGGGCGCCGCGTTGCTGTTCGACCGCTTTCCCGACACTGCCTTCGTCATGTTCGTCGATGGGGATTGCGAGATCGAGCCGGGCTGGCTGGCGACCGCCGCGGGATTCCTGACCACGCACACCGATTTCGCGGTGGCCGGCGGGCGGCGGCGCGAGCGCCACCCCGAGGCGTCGTTCTACAATGCGCTGGCCGACTATGAATGGAACCAGCCCGCCGGTGAGACTGAATCGTGCGGCGGCGACGCGTTGATGCGCGTGAGCGCCTATCGTGACGTCGGCGGGTTCGACGCGAGGATGATCGCGGGCGAGGAGCCCGAATTGTGCAGCCGGCTGCGCGCCGCCGGCTGGCGGATCATGCGGCTCGACGCGCCGATGACAATCCACGACGCGGCGACCTTCCGGTTCGGACAATGGTGGCGGCGCGGCGTGCGCAGCGGGTTCGGCTATGCGCAGGCATGGCGGATGACACGTGCGCAGGGGAATGCGCTCTACAATCGCGAACTGAGCCGTGCGTTCGGCTGGGGCGCGATCCTGCCGCTGGTCAGCATCGCGCTATCGCTGGGCGTCCACCCGCTCGCCCTCCTGCTTTGGCCGGGGCTCAACCTGCTCCAGATCTTGCGCTGGTCGGGTCGTGTGGGATTGCGGCATGCCGCGCTCGCCGCAGTGGCGCACTTTGCAGAGCTTGCGGGCGCGCTCCGCTATATATGGCGCGTGGCGCGCGGCGATGCCGGCGGAACCTTGGTCTACAAATGAGCGATGATA
>JAFEEZ010000340.1 GCA_018240825.1 Pseudomonadota bacterium
GGCAGCCCGGGCCCGGATGGCGCGACCCTGACTTGGCTCAACGGTGATCGCTTCTATACCTATCGCATGCTTCCGCCATCGGGAACGCAGCTCATTCTGGGCGAAAGCGGCGCGAACGATCCGCGCTTCAACCTGCGCCGCGAGCCGATGCTGATCGAGCGTGTAGCAGGCGCAAAGGATGCCACCTTCGTCAACCTGCTCGAACCGCACGGCGCCTATGACGCGTCGGCCGAAACCACGACCGGCGGCAACAGCAAGATCACGGCGCTGAGCCGCATGCGCAGCGATGATGCGGATATCGTCACGATCGGGCTGACCAAGGGCCGCACCGTCACGCTGGCGATCGCCGATAGCGCGGATCCAAACGCCGCGCACCGCGCGACGATCGGCGGCAGGACGGTTCAGTGGAAGGGTCATTTCGCCCGCTTCGACAGCGGAGCCGGGCAGTGAGCGGCAAGCTTCGCTGGGGGATCATCGGGCTCGTCGCGGTCGCGACGGTCATCAACTATATCGACCGCAACGCTCTTGCGGTGATGTGGCCGGCCATCTCGAAGGAGATCGGCGCCGACAAGGCCGACTACGCTTTGCTCGTGACGATCTTCATGCTCGCTTACGCCTGTGGCCAGACATTGTTCGGACGGCTGTTCGACGTGATCGGCACGCGGCTCGGCTTTACGCTGTCGATCTTCGTCTGGTCGGCGTCGATCGCCCTGCATTCGATCGCCCGCGGGCTCGCGACGTTCGGCGTGTTGCGCGCAACGCTCGGCGTGAGCGAGGCGGGTAACTGGCCGGGCGCGGTCAAGGTCAACGCGTTGTGGTTCCCCTCGAACGAGCGGGCGTTCGCGCAGGGCATCTTCAATTCGGGCGCAGCGATCGGCGCGATCATCGCTGCACCGCTCGTCGCCTTCCTGTTCGGCAAGCTGGGCTGGCAGGCGACGTTTCTGGTCGTCGGTATCCTTGGCGCAGCGTGGCTGTTGCCGTGGTTGTGGGTCTATCGCGGCGATCCCGGCGCGCACCCATGGCTGAGCGAAGCGGAGCGCGCGCATATCGCGGGCGGCGAGGGCGAGGCCGCGCCCGAAGGCTACGCGCCGCCGATGGGACAATTGCTGCGCCACCGGCAGAGCTGGGCGATCATTCTTGCGCGGTTCTTCCTCGACCCGGTCTGGTGGCTGTTCGTGTCGTGGCTGCCGATCTATCTCGCCGAAACATTCGGATTCGACGTCGCCAAGATCGGGCTGTTCGCCTGGGTGCCGTTCGTCGGTGCGATGCTGGGAAGTCTGGGCGGCGGGTGGCTGTCGGGCGTGCTGATCGCGCGCGGCTGGCCGGTGCTGCGGGCGCGCAAGGCGGTCATCGTGCTTGGCGGCGCGATCATGCTCCCGGCGCTGTTGCTGACGACCACCGCCGCCACGCCGCTTTACGCGGTGCTGCTGATCGCGGCGATCCTGTTCGGGTTCCAGGTCGCGATCAACAATATCCAGACGCTGCCGAGCGATTATTTCGGCGGCGGCGCGGTGGGGTCGCTCGCCGGAGTCAGCGGCTCGGCGGCCGTCGCCGGCACGCTGATCACCACCTGGCTCGTGCCGGTCATGACCACACATGGCTACGCGCCAATCTTCGTTCTCGCCGCGGCGATCGTGCCGCTGTCGGTCGCCGCGATCCTGTTGCTCGGCGGGCGCACCGCGCCGCTCGACGACCCCGAAATGACAAAGGAAGTTGCATGAGTCTCAACGGCAAGATCGCGCTGGTCACTGGCGGCGGACGTGACATCGGGCGGTCGATTTCGCAGCGGCTCGCGGCCGACGGGGCGCATGTCGTGGTCAATTATCACAGCGACCAAGCATCGGCGGAGGCGACGCTGGCGGCGATCACCGCAACCGGCGGCAGCGCTACGCTTCATCGCGCGGACGTGACGAAGGCGGACGAAGCCGCGGGGCTGGCCGCGGCCGCGGGCGAGCGCATCGACATTCTTGTCAACTGCGCCGGCGGCATGGTCGCCCGCAAAACGCTCGCCGAGATGGACGAAGCCTTCTTCGATCAGGTGATGACGCTCAACCTCAAGTCGGCGTTCCTCGTCACCAAGGCTGCGCTGCCGCGGATCCCCAAGGGCGGCGCGATCGTCAACCTCGCGTCGCTCGCCGGGCGCGACGGCGGCGGGCCAGGGGCTTCGATCTACGCCACTGCAAAGGGAGCGTTGATGACCTTCACGCGCAGCCTCGCCAAGGAACTGGGCCCGCAGGGCATCCGCGTCAACGCGCTGTGCCCCGGGTTGATCGGCACCAGCTTCCACGACATCTTCTCCCGGCCCGAAGGCCGCGCGGCGACCGCGGGCAATACGCCGCTGCGCCGCGAGGGGCATCCCGACGAGGTCGCCGCCGCCGTCGCGTTTCTCGCGTCGGACGATGCGGCGTTCATCACCGGCGCCAACCTCGACATCAACGGGGGGCTGGGCTTCTCGTGATCGCCGCGGCCATGGGCGTGATGCTGGCGCAGGCGGCGCCGGCTGCGCCGTCGCGCGCCGACGCCCCGCCCATCATCGCCGACCGCATCATTCTCGTCGGCGATTCGACCGTAGCGCCGTCGAGCGGCTGGGGCGGGGCGTTTTGCGCAAATCACGTCAAATCGTCAGTCGCCTGCCTCAACCTCGCACGCGGCGGGCGCAGCACCCGCAGCTATCGCGCCGAAGGATCGTGGGACATCGTGCTCAGCGAATTGCGGGTGAAAGGCTATTGTTCGACCTATGTGCTGATCCAGTTCGGGCACAACGATCAATCGCGGATTGCTGAGCGCTGGACCGATCTCGCCACCGAGTTTCCCGCCAATCTGCGCCGATTCGTCAGCGAGGTGCGGGCGGCCGGCGCGACGCCGGTGCTGGTGACGCCGCTCGCGCGGCGGGCGTTCAAGGGCGGCAGGCTTGACAACAATCTGGCCCCGTGGGCGGCGGCGGCGCGGCAAGTCGCGCGCGAGATGAATGTGCCGCTCGTCGACCTCAACACCGATAGCGCGGTGATGATCGAGAAGATGGGGCCGGTAAAAGCGATGACGCTGGCGATGGCGCCGCCGCTGTCCGCCGAACTGGCGGCCGCGAAATCGGGCGCCACATTGCCCCCGCGCCCGACCGCCGAAGCTAGGCTGCCGGATGTTCCCGCGACGCCTGGCGGTCCGCGGGGTCAGATCGCCCGCAAGTTCGACTACACGCACCTGGGCGATGGCGGCGCGCGACTGATTGCCGCAATGATGGCGAACGACGTTGCCGCGGTCGTTCCGGGTTTGCGTGACGGCCTTCTTCGTTAGGCGTCTTTCGTTCGTCATCGATAAGGCGCGATAAGAGCCTAATGACGCATGACGGGCCGGCGCGGCGATCCGGAGAGGTCTTGACGCGGTCGTTCGCGGTCCCCGACAAATGGTGAAATCGGACAAACGGGCTATGCGTGCGTGTCGGCCGCCCGATATTTTCGTGCGTCCGCGCCCGAGGGGAGAGAGATAAATGACCGATCGCAACCCGACCGCCGCGCCGCATGCGCCCTGTTGGCCGAGCGGCCCGAGACCGCCCGCGGGTGCGCCCAACATCGTCGTCATCCTGTTCGACGATGTCGGTCTGAGCGACTTCGGCTGTTACGGCTCACCGATCGCCACCCCTGCTATTGATGCGATCGCGGCGCGCGGAGTGCGGTATTCGTCATTCCATACCACCGCGATGTGTTCGACCACGCGCGCGGCGTTGATGACGGGGCGCAACCATCATTCGGTCGGCATGGGCTGCCTCGCAAATTTCGACAGCGGCTATCCGGGCTATCGCGGCAAGATCGCGCGCGAGGCGGGCACATTGCCCGAAATGCTCAAGCCCCACGGCTACAACGCCTATTTCGTCGGCAAATGGCACGTCACGCCGGCGGCCGAGGTGGGGCCGGCTGGACCGCACGACGGCTGGCCGCTAGGGCGCGGGTTCGACCATTTCTACGGCTTTCTCGACGCCGAAACCGACCAGTTCGCTCCCGAACTGGTGCGCGACAACACATCGGTCGCGCCGCCCGGGACGTTCGACACCGGATATCATTTGACCGAAGACCTCGCCGACGAAGCAATCCGATTCATGGCCGACCATGTCGCGGCCAGGCCCGACAAGCCGTTTCTGCTGTGGTTCGCCCCCGGCGCGTGCCACGCTCCACACCAGGCGCCGCGCGACCTGATCCTCAAGTATGACGCTATGTTCGGCCATGGTTGGGACAAGGAGCGAGAGTTACGGCTGGCGCGGATGATCGCGCTGGGCCTCGTACCGCCCGGCACCAATCTCCCTCCGCGCAACGACTTCGTCCAGCCCTGGGCCGATCTCGACGATGACACGAAGCGCCTCGCGGTGCGGCTGCAAGGCGCGTACGCCGCGATGCTCGACCATGCCGACCAGCATATCGCTCGGCTGACGGCGTTCCTCGACGCCGCCGGGCTGACCGACGACACGCTGATCCTGGTCTTGTCGGACAATGGCGCGAGTCAGGAGGGGATGATCCAGGGCTTCGTCAACGCGATGGGTCCATACAACCAGCGCCCCGAACTGCTCGCGGAAAAGGTTGCTCGGATCGATGATATCGGCGGGCCCGAAAGCCACAGCAATTTCCCGCTCGGCTGGGCGATGGCGGCGAACACTCCGGTCCGGCGCTACAAGCAGAACACGCATGGCGGCGGCATACGCGATCCGTTGGTGGTGAGCTGGCCCAGCCGCTTGCCCGCACGCGGCGAGGTTCGGCATCAATTCGCGCACGCGGTGGACGTCGTGCCGACGCTGCTCGAGCTGATCGGAATCGGCCCGCCCGAGACCGTTGCCGGCGTGCCGCAAATGCCGCTGGAAGGCGTCAGCTTCGCGGCGTCGCTCGTCGATGCGGCCGCACCCGAGCGCGACGCGCCGCAATATTTCGAGATGTTCGGGCATCGCGGGATCATCCATCGCGGGTGGAAGGCTGTCGCGTTCCACCCGCCC
>JAFEEZ010000341.1 GCA_018240825.1 Pseudomonadota bacterium
GCTGGGTGCGGTTGAAGGTTCCCGGGCCGCTCAAGCACGTCAATTGCTGGCTGATCGACGACGAGGGCGGCGTCGCGCTGGTCGATGCCGGGATGAACCGGACCGAGACGCGCGACGCGTGGAAGGCGGTGTTCAAGGGGTCGCTGGCGGGCGTGCGCGTCGCGCGGATGATCGGGACGCACTTTCACCCCGACCATATCGGACTCGCCGGGTGGATGTGCGACCATCACGCCGCGCCGCTCTGGATGACGCGCGGCGAGTGGCTGACCGCGCAGATGCTGGTCGCCGATGCGCGCCCCGAAACGCCGCAGGCGGTGAGCGATTACCGACACGCCGCGGGCTGGTCGGCCGAGCAGATCGAGATCGCCGCGCAGCATGGCTGGGCCAATTTCGGGCGGATCGTGCGGCCGATGCCGATGAGCTATCGCCGGATGATCGACGGCGAGATAATCCAGATCGGCGGGCGCAGCTGGCGCGTCGTGGTCGGGTCGGGGCACAGCCCGGAGCATGCCTGTCTGCTCGACGAGGCGAACGGCGTGTTCATCGCGGGCGATCAGGTGCTGCCGCGGATCAGTCCCAACGTGTCGGTCGGCATCACCGAGCCGGAAGCCGACGCGCTGGGCGAATGGTTCACCTCGATCGCCAAGCTGAAGCGCGAGGTGCCCGCCGACGTGCTGACGCTGCCGGGGCATGGCGATCCGTTCACCGGGCTGCACACGCGGCTCGACGCGATGGACCGCGAGCATCGCGAGCGGCTGAACGAACTCGAGGCGTTCGTCCGCGCCGAACCGCGCCGCGTCGTCGATTGCTTCGGTCGCCTGTTCCGCCGCGCGATCGGGCAGGAGATGCTCGGCATGGCGACCGGCGAGGCGATGGCGCACCTGCGCCGGCTGGAGGTCGAGGGGCGCGCGGTGCGCGAGACGGGCGCCGATGGCGTGTGGCGATGGCGCGCGGTGTGATTATCGCGCGGCGATCGGACCGAATGATGCCAATCGCATGATTTACCAATAATTTGTCCCTGACGGTTAGGCGGGACGTCATGCGGCGCATCGGCCATCCGTTTCATCTGTTGGCGACGCTGGTCGTCCTCGCGATGACCCTTTTCGCACCGGCGGCGCGGGCGCAGAGCGCGGTGACCGGGGCGCCGTTGTCGGTGTGCGTCGCGCGGTTCGCGGCGGGCGACACGCCCGCAAAGATGCTCGCCGCACCGGACCGCTTCGACTGCGCGACGCCGCAGACCAGCTTTCGCGAGGGCGATTATTGGGTGCTGTCGCAACCGCTCGACGCGATCCCCGACCTCGCGAATCGCACGCGCGTGCGAATCGCGAGCCTGTGGCAGGATCGCATCACGCTCTACGCGCTCTATCCCGGCGGCAAGGTGCGCGGCTGGGCATATGACGGCGCCGCGGTCAGCCGGCATGTGCAGCTCGGCGCGATGATCCAGTGGCGGCTCGACCCCGCGCTCGGCGCGCCTGTGCGGCTGCTGTGGCGAGTCGACGGCAGCGCCAACCTGCGCGGGATCCTCGTCGCGCCGCGGCTCGCGACCGCGGCGCAGGCGTCGCGCGCGAACCTGGAAATGGCGGCGATGTATTCGGCGTTCGCGGGATTGTGCATCGCGCTGCTGATCTACAATCTCGCCATGTGGGGGGCGCTGCGGCACCGGTTCCAGCTCGCCTATTGCGCGATGGTGCTGTCGCTGCTGCTCTACGCCTTCACGTCGTCCGGGGCGCTCGCCTGGGCCAATCCGGCGATGCTCAACAACGACCGGCTGCGGTTCAACTACATCTTCCTGGCCTGCGCCGCGGCGACCGCGCTGATGTTCGCGCGCGCCTTTTTCCCGCCGTCGGTCACGTCGGGCTGGGTGTCGCGCACCGCCAACGCGGTGACCGCGCTTGCGCTGACCGCGATGGTGGTGTTCGCGCTGCTGGCGCCATGGCGGATCCACTTGCTCGAGGCCTTCTATGCGGTCAGCTTCGCGATATTGATCCTCGCCGTCGTGCCGATCGTCGTTCGCGCCAAGGCGGAACGCAGCCCGCATTTGTGGCTGTTCGCGATCGCGTGGGCGGCCCCGTTGCTGTTCGCCGCGTTGCGGCTGCTCGCCAACGTCGCGGTGGTGCGGTGGAATTTCTGGATCGACAACTCGACTATCCTGGCGATGGCGTTCGAAGCGGTCGTCTCCACGCTGGCGATCGCGTACCGCATCCGCCTGCTGAGCGTCGAGCGCGACGAGGCGATCGAGCGCGAGATCATCGCTGCGCGGCTCGCCGACACCGACCCGCTGACCGGGCTCCTCAACCGCCGCGCGTTCCTGCGCCACGCGATCGGTCGCGAGGGCGATCACGCGCTGATCCTGGCCGACCTCGATCATTTCAAGCACGTCAATGAAACGCTCGGCCACGACGGCGGCGACGAAGTGCTTCGGCTGTTCGCGCGAGTGCTGCGCCAGACCGCGCCCAGCGCATTGATCGCGCGGATCGGGGGGGAGGAGTTCGCGATCCTGTCGCCCGCCGATCGCGCGCCCCAGCCGGAAACCGTGCTCGAACGGCTGCGCCGGGCGCGAATGCCATTCGACGTTCACGTCACGACGAGCATCGGCGCGTGCACCGGACCGCTCGCGAGCGAAGCCGACTGGAAGGCGATGTACCGACGCGCCGACCGTGCGCTGTTCGACGCCAAGCAGGCCGGCCGCGACCGTGCGCGTTTCGCCCCGCTCGCAGCCTGAGCCTTCGCGATTTTGCTTTGTCGTTACGCGGGCGTCGCTTATGATGGGCGCATGCAGCGTCGGCGCACCCTTCTGATTGCAGCGGCCATGCTCGCCGTCGCCGCGGCTGCGCGCCATCCGACCGCGGACATCGAGATCCTGACGCACCAGGTCGGCGATCCTGCGCCGCACCGGGTGCAGGCGGCGGTCGACCTGGGGATCGTCGCGGTCAACTTCCTGCTCACATGGACGGCGGGACGAATAGCGTCTTAACCATCGCGCGCTTACATTGCCGGCGATGACCGACCCGGAGAGCATCTGGCGCAGCGACGCCTATCGCCACCCGACGCCATGGGCGACCGAATTCCCGCCGCTGACGCTCAACGCGATGTTCGAGCAGTCGGCCGCGCGTCATGCCGACCGGCCGCTGATCGATTTCCTCGGCCGGCGCTATTCCTACGCCGAAACGCTCGACGGCGCGAACCGCGTCGCGGCCGGGCTCGCAAGGCTCGGTTACGGCCCCGGCGACCGGATCGGGCTGTTCCTGCCCAACGTGCCGCACTACCTCGCCGCCTATTTCGGCATCCTCAAGCTCGGCGCCACGGTGGTCAATTTCTCGCCGCTCTATACGGTCGAGGAATTGTCGCATCAGGTTGAGGATTCGGGCACGCGCGCGCTGTTCACGCTCTCCGCATCGGCGTTGTTGCCGACCGCGCTTCAGGTGCTCGACCGGTCGAGCGTCGAGCGGCTGATCGTCGGGTCGGTGGCGGGCGCGCTGCCTGCGACCAAGTCGCTGTTCTACCGCCTGTTTCGTGGCAAGGAGGTGGCGAAGCGCCCCGACGATCCGCGCATCACCGCCTTCTCCACACTCATCGCCAATGACGGCGAGGGCGAGCATCCGGCGATCGACCCGCTGAGCCATGTCGCGGTGATCCAGTATACCGGCGGCACGACCGGCACGCCCAAGGGCGCGATGCTGACTCACCAGAACCTGTCGGCGAACGCGCGGCAGGTCGAGGGAATGGACCCCGACCCCGGGGCCGAGGACCGCATCATCGGCGTGCTGCCGCTGTTCCACGTCTTCGCCAATACCTGCGTGATGAACCGCACGGTGGCGAACGGCGGGACGATCGTGATGCTGCCGCGGTTCGACGGCGGGCAAGTGCTCGCGGCGATCGCGCGGACGAGAGCGACCGCGCTGCCCGGCGTGCCGACGATGTACCAGGCGCTGCTCGACCATCCCAGGCTCAAGGGCGCCGACCTATCGAGCCTCAAATACTGCATCTCGGGCGGCGCGCCCTTGCCCGCCGAGATCAAGGCGAAGTTCGAACTGGCGACGGGCGCGCGGGTGATCGAAGGCTATGGCTTGTCCGAAAGTTCGGGCGTCGTGTCGTGCAACCCCTACGCGAGCATGGGCAAGGTCGGCAGCATCGGCCAGCCGATTCCCGCGACACAGGTCAGGATCGTCGACAAGGACGACCCCGCGCGTCCAGCGCCCGACGGCGAACCCGGAGAAATCGTGGTGCGCGGGCCGCAGATCATGAAGGGGTATTGGAATCGCCCCGACGCCGATGCCGAGGTGTTCGTCCGTGACAAAGACGGCGCCTGGCTGCGCACCGGCGATGTCGGCGAAATCGACGCGGACGGCTTCATTCGCATCGTCGATCGGCTCAAGGACATGATCGCCGTATCGGGGTTCAAGGTGTTCCCGAGCCAGATCGAGACGGTGCTGTACAGGAACCCCGCGGTGAAGGAGGCGCTGGTGATCGGCGTCCCCGACGCCTATCGCGGCGAACAACCGCGCGCCTATGTCACGCTCGCCGACGGCGCGACCGAGACGGCCGATACGCTCCAAACCTGGCTCAACGGCCAGCTCGGTCATCACGAACGCGTCGATCAGGTGGTGATCCGCCAGGCGCTCCCCAAGACGCTGGTCGGCAAGCTGAGCCGCAAGGAACTGGTCGAGGAGGTGCGGTCGGGCGCGCCCGGTTGAGCGGCGTCGTCATTTGATCGCAACAAAATAACTCGATGACGCGTTTTGGAGCAATCCGCGGTTGCGGATCGTTTCGGGTGCTGCCAATAACCCGTTGCAACACAAGGGAGACCATGATGAGGTTTGCGAAGTATCTGGGGGCGGTCGCAGCCCTGTCTATGGCCACGGCGCCTGCATTGGCCGCTCCGGCCAATCCAGCCGCGAGCCTGTCGGTCGCCAAGTCGGTTCGCGCATCGACACCGAGCAAGAACGCCAGCCAGCTGCACGGCGCGGGCATCTTCCTCGCTGCGGCCGCGGTGGTGGGCGTGATCGTCGCGATCGTGCTGATCGCCGA
>JAFEEZ010000342.1 GCA_018240825.1 Pseudomonadota bacterium
AGACATTAACCGTTACATCGTAACGCTTTCCCCTGATTTTCCAGGGGGTTTGATTTGGACATCGCGCAAACCGTCCAGACTGCGGCGCGGATGTCGGGCGATCTCGGCATCCGGACGCTCGACCTTCAGGCCGACATCAGCGAGTTGGCCGGGCGCGTGACCGACCAGGCGGCGACGATCGAGGCGATCGGCGGTGACGCCGTGCGGCTGGCGGAAAACGGCCAGAGCATCGCGACGGCGGCGCAGGAAGCGCGATCGAGCGCAGGCGCGGCACGCGCGGTGATCGAGGATTCGAGCCGGCAGTTGTCGGGCGCGACCGCCAACGTCGTCGAGCTGATCGATCAGGTCAGCCACATCCACGCGGCGCTTGGCGGGTTCAACGAGGCGCTGGAGACGGTGGCGCACGTCACGTCGGTGATCAGCGGGATCGCCAGCCAGACGAATCTGCTCGCGCTCAACGCGACGATCGAGGCGGCGCGGGCCGGCGATGCGGGCCGCGGTTTCGCGGTGGTTGCGAGCGAAGTGAAGAAGCTCGCCAACGAAACCGCGACCGCGACGCAGAAGATCGAACAGTCGATCCGCGCGTTGACCGGCGAAGCGTCGGGGATGCTCGACCGCGTCGCGCATGGCGTCGAGAAAGCGCAATCCGCGCACGACGGCACGCGCGATATCGAGGCGCTGGTCGGGCGCCTGTCGACGTTGATGCGCGGCCTGTCCGACAATAGCGAGGCGGTGGCGGATTCGATCGGCTATATGGTCGAATCGGTCGGCAACATCCGCACCGGGCTGGGCAGCCTGGCGCAGAGTTCGACGGGCAATGCGGACGGGTTGCAACGACTGTCGCGGCGGCTAACCAGCGTCAGCGACGACACGAACACGCTGTTGCAATATTTCGCCCAGAGCGGAGTCGAGATCGCCGATTCGCCGTATATCCGCTTCGGGCTGGACACAGCGAAGGCGGTCGCGGAACGGCTCGAAACGGCGCTGGCGGCGGGTGAGATCAGCGTGGATGAACTGTTCAGCGACGATTACGCGCAAATCCCCGACAGCAATCCGGCGCAATATACGCATCCGGTGCAGCGCTTCATCATCCCCGCGGCGCGTCCGCATCAGGAAGCCGCGCGCAAGCACAAGGGTTTTTTCGGGATGACCTTTACCGACCGAAACGGTTTCGGCGCGGTGGCGATGCCCGAACGCGCCCACCCGCAGCGGCCGGGGGACGACGCGTGGAACGCCGAACATTCGCGCCAGGGGCTGATCTTCGATTTCCCCGACACGCGCGAGCAATGCAAGATTACCGAGCCGTTCTGCCTCAAGGCGTATCGCCGCGCGACGGCGTCCGGGGACGTGTTGCTGCTCAAGCAAGTCATTGCATCGATTGCGGTGCGGGGACGGCATTGGGGTATCCTGCAATTCGCGTACGAGGATCAGGGATAAAAAAGCCCGTTCCTGAGCGAGGGCCTGGAGAAGCTTGAACCTATGCGCCCGCTATGGGACGGGCGGGCATGGGCAGGGTGTTCAAGCGGATCGGATCGGGCCTGGCGTGGCTCGTCGTCCTGCTTTGCCTGACGCTAACGATCGTTCCGCACTTCCTCGACGCGCGATACTATCGCGGGCGGGTGAGCGACCATTTCGACGGCGAGCATTTCTTCAACCCCGATGGTGACGACGGGCTTCCCGCGAACGGCAGCGTCGCGACGATCTGGCGATACGCGACCGGCAATGACGGGCGCCCCGCCTGGCCCGCTCGCGTCAATGTCACGCCGGCCAAACCGCCTGTGCGCGTCGATGGGTCGAAAATGCTGGTGACCTGGATTGGACATTCGAGCGTGCTGGTGCAGACGGCTGGATTGAACATCCTGACCGACCCGGTGTGGAGCAGGAGCGCGGGGCCGTTCGGGCTCGGTCCGAAACGCGTCGCCGACCCCGGGATCCGGTTCGAGGATTTGCCCCGCATCGACCTCGTGCTCGTCAGCCACGACCATTACGACCACATGGATCTGGCGACGCTCAAGCGGCTGTGGGACCGCGACAGGCCGATGATTGTCACGTCGCTGGGCAACGACAGCGTGATCGCGCAGGCCGGGGCGCCGGCCATCGCGCGCGATTGGGGCGGGCGCGTGCCAATCCGACCGGGCGTCGACGTCATCGTCAATCGCGCGCATCACTGGGACAGCCGCTGGTTCGCCGACCGCAACCGCGCGCTCTGGTCCAGCTTCGTCGTGCGTTTGCCGGCCGGCGGCAACCTGTTCTTCGCGGGCGATACCGGCGCGGGCGATTTTGGCTGGGCGGATCAAGCGGCCGGTTACGGCCCTATCCGGCTCGCCTTGATCCCCATCGGCGCGTTCCGCTTCAGCGCGGGCCAGATGGCGGCGGGGAGCCATATCGGACCGGTCGACGCGGTGGAGGTTTATCGCCGGCTGGGCGCGTCGCGGGCGATCGGCGTGCATTGGGGCACGTTCCGGCTGTCCTACGAAGGCTGGGACACGCCGCCGAGGCTGCTTGCCCTCGCGATGAAATGTGCGGGGCTGCGCGGGTTCGGCGCCGAGCCGATCGGGCGGGCGGTCGAGGCGCCGCCCTATGTCGCGCCGTCGCCGCGCCGCGCCATATCTCGCGCAGCGATGCTGCGGTGTCTCGACAGCGGCGGTGCGGGCGCGATGCGCTAGGGCCGGACGCCGCCGCAATCGCTCGAAGCCAGCCGCGATCGGCCGCGCAACAAGAAGCCGCCAGCTTTCGGCCGGCGGCTTCCTGTCGGTTGGTCGATCGGATCAGGCGAAGCGGACGCGCGCCGTGACCTTTGCGCGACGGCGCAGCGACGCGCCCATGGCCCCGAAGCCCAGCATCATCATCGCCCAGGTCGCCGGTTCGGGCACGCCGGCCGTTGCGGCGCCGCCGACGGTGAGGCTGTGCGCGAGGATGTAGCTGCCGCTCAGCGTAAAGTAACGGATGTTGGCGCTGGTGCTCTGGATACCCCTGAAAGCGCCGCCATTGGTTGCGGCCGGCGTTGAAATCGGCGCGAGCGCGCTGAGATCGTACGAGCCGAGCACGGCCATGCTGGCGTCGAGCGCGGTGATCGTCGGGGCCGAGCCCGTGCCGGGGGCGTAGTTCATGAAACCGCCGACGCTGCCGTAATTCGAGCCCAGGTCGAACGTGATCGAGCCCGTGCCGTTATTGGTGGCGACCCATGGGAAATTGACCCACGAACCGTTGGCATTGATGAAATACGACGCGTCGCCATAGGTCGCCTGGGGGTTTCCGGTGACCGAGAAGCCGTTGATGACGACAGGGCCCGGATTGCCGAACCCGTTATTGCCGGTCGGCGTAAAGGTCGTGGTCGTGCCGCCGGCCGGCGAGGCCGTCAGCAGCGTCGTCTGGGCCAGCGCCGGCGTCGCGGCGACCAGCGCCAACATGCTGACGGCCGCTGGAACAAGCAACTTGATCATACATTCCCCCTTTTCAGGTAATTTTGTCATCCGGGATTAGGCCATTTTCGCAGGAAATGGGAAACGATAAAACGGACATAAGTATCAAATTGGAACAATTCGCCACATCACGCGACAAAGCTGCGCGCAGCCGACTTCCGCTCGGTCGGTCAGCGCCGGCGCCCCCGGCGCTTGAGCTTCCCCGCCGCCCTGCTAGCATCGCGCTCCGGGGGATAAAACATGGCGGGCAGGTTGGGGCGAGCGCCTCTCTATGAAACAAGCATCGATCGCGTCGGATTGGCGATCGGAACGGGTGGAGTGATGGGGGGCGGCATCACCGTGTTGCTGATGGTGTTCGCCGGGACGCAC
>JAFEEZ010000343.1 GCA_018240825.1 Pseudomonadota bacterium
GACGATGGTTTGATCGACCTGTTCGACGCCCCGCGCCACGCGCTGCCGGAGATCGTCGATTGCGCGGGCCGCCATGGCGAAACGACTCTTTTCGGCGGGTCGATCGCGATCTGCGGCATGGCCGGCGACCAGCAGGCGGCGACGATCGGCCAGGCGTGTCTCGACCCCGGCGACACCAAGGCGACATTCGGCACCGGCGCGTTCGTCCTGACGCAATATGGCGCGAAGCAGCCGTCCTCGCGGAACCGCCTGCTCGCGACGATCGCGTGGCAACTCGTCGGGCGGCGCGCCTATGCGCTCGAAGGGTCGGTGTTCGTCGCCGGCAGCCTGATCCAGTGGTTGCGCGATTCGCTGAAACTGATCGCGACGGCGCAGGAGACAGAAGGGCTGGCGCGATCGGTCGACGACAATGCCGGCGTGTACCTTGTGCCCGCTCTATCGGGACTCGGCGCGCCATGGTGGGAAGCGGGGGCGCGCGGCAACATCTCCGGCCTGTCGTTCACCGCGACCAGGGCGCATATCGTCCGCGCCGCGCTCGAGGCGATGGCGCATCAGGCGCACGACTTGAAGGCCGCGTTCGCCGGCGACGGCGCCGACTGGACGGCCTTGCGGATCGACGGCGGCATGGTCGCCAACGACTGGATGGCGCAGGATCTGGCGGATATGCTGAACCTCGGCGTCGAGCGCCCCGCCTTCGCCGAAACGACGGCGCTCGGCGCGGCGATGCTGGCAGGGGTCGGATGCGGGATGTTCAAGGACTTGCGCGAAGCATCGGCGATGCGCGGCCGGATCGCGACCTTCGCCCCGGCGATGGACGACGCGATCCGTCAGGTGCGGCTCGCCGGCTGGGCGAAGGCGGTCGGGTCGGTTGTCGAGGCCGCCTAGGGCGTGCGGACGCCGTCGTCGTCGAAATAGAGATAATCGGGCAGGAACTCGCCGGTGTGCGCCAGCCGCTCGAAGTCCATCACCGTCACGATCCGGTCGGACACTTCGACCATTCCCGCCTCGCGCAGCACGCGTAACGTCCGGTTGACGTGGACCGAAGTCAGCCCGCACGCCTCGCCCAGGTCCTGCTGCGTCAGCGGCCAGGCGAAGGCGCCGTTCTCGACCAGCCCGACCGCATCGAGCCGCACATAGGTTTCGCACAGCATGTGCGCGACTCGCCCCACAGCATCGAGCCGACCGAGCCGAAAAATCCATTCGCGATGCATCGCGGCGTCGAGCAATGTCGAAAACCACAAAATGCGCCCGAGATGGGGCATCCGCTCGATCAGCTCGGTCAGCTTGTCGTGCGGCGCATAGGCGACCTGGCACTCGCTCAATGTCGCGACGTCATGATCCAGCCGTTGCAGCGGATAACCATGCAGATCGACGAAATCGCCCGGCGTCTGCACGCTGACGAGCTGGCGGTGACCGTCCGCGCCGTCCATGTAGCGGCACATGAAGCCGGAGACCAAAAAGGTGCTGCGCGTCACCACGTCCCCGCGGCTCGTCACGACCTTGCGTTTGGGCAGCGTCACCGGCGCGGTCAAAATGGAATCGAGCGCCTCTTTCTCGTCATCGCTCAGTTCGCGGCGGCGGCGCCCCCGCAGGAAGTTCTCGGACAACATGGCGCCGGTGTAGGTCCGGAGCCGATCGAATGATATCGATTTATGTTAGGGGCGCTCGCGATCGTCGAGCAGCAATTGCAGGAACACCAGATCGAGCCAGCGTCCGAACTTTGCGGCCACCTGCGGCAACCGCCCGACCTCGCGGAAACCCAGCGCCCGATGCAGTGCGATGGACCCGACATTCTCGGCGGCGATCCCCGCCACCATCGCGTGTTTGCCGGCAACCCGCGCGCGTTCGATCAGCGCGGTCAGCAACGCCCGACCGATCCCCCTGCGGTGCCGCGCCGGATCGACATAGATCGAATGTTCGACGGTGAGGCGATAGCCGTCCCACATCCGGAACTCGCCGAACGACGCGAAGCCCGCGATCGTCCCGTCGATTTCGGCGGCCAGGACTGGGAAGCCATCATTCCGCCGTTTGGCGAGCCACGCCTCGCGGCCGGCGAGGTCGGACAGACGCGTGTCGAAGATCGCCGTCGTCTCGGCCACGGCGACGTTGTACATCGACAGAATGCCCGCGCCATCGGCGGGGACGGCGTCGCGGATGATGAGCGTCATGGCGGAACGCTAGTCGCGACGCCGCGCGCTGACCAGCCGTTGACGCGCGTGCGCTGTGCTGCTCCACTCGCGATCTGCTCCGGGGGGAGAAAGACCATGGCGGAAGGATCGGCGACGCCGGCGATCACGCGCGGCCAGGTGTTGGGCGTGACGCTGGGAAACGGGCTCGAATTCTACGACTTCCTCGTCTTCAGCTTTTTCGCGGTGCAGATCGGCCAGTGTTTCTTCCCCGCGACCGACCCCAATTCGAGCCTGCTGCTCGCGCTCGCGACATTCGGCGCGGGGTTTCTGACGCGGCCGCTCGGCGCGTTCGTCATTGGCGGACTGGGCGATCGGGTCGGACGGCGGCCGATGATGCTGCTGTCGTTCGCGATGATCGGTCTGTCGACCCTCGGGGTCGCCATCACGCCTTCCTACGGCGCGATCGGGATCGCCGCGCCCATCGCGGTCATCGTTTTCCGGCTGGTGCAGGGGTTCGCGCTTGGCGGGGAAGTCGGCACGAGCACCGCTTTCCTGGCCGAAGCCGCGCCGGCGGCGAAACGCGGATGGTACGTTTCGATGCAGCTGGCGAGCCAGGGGGCGTCTACGCTGCTCGCCGGCCTGATCGGCGTCCTGCTAGCATCGGTGATGACTGACTCCGCCCTGTCGAGTTGGGGATGGCGGATCGCGATGGCGGTCGGTGCGGCGACAGCGCCGGTCGGACTGATCCTGCGCCGCACGCTGCCGGAGACCTTGCACCCGGTGGAATCGGCCAACCGCCCGCCGCGGCTGAAAAGCTATGCGAGCGTTGCGATCTTCGCTTTTCTGATGCTGCTGTCCGGGACGATCGCGACGTACGTTCTCAACTATATGACGACGTTCGCGAAGGCGACGCTCGGCATGTCGTCGGGCGTCGCGCTGGGCGCAACCGTCGCGGTCGGGCTCGGCGGCCTGATCGGCGCGGCGCTCGGCGGGTTGCTGGCGGACGCGCACGGCCGCCGGCCGTGGATGATCTGGCCCATGCTGGCGGGGACGCTGTGCGTGATGCCGAGCTTCTGGCTGTTGACGAGCTACCGCACCGCGACAACGCTGTACGCGGTCAGCTTCGTCATGCGCGCCTTGCTCTCGGTCGCGACGACGAGCGCGTTCATCGCCGTCACCGAATCGCTGCCCAAGCGCGTGCGGTCCGGCGCGCTGTCGGTGATCTACGCGGTGGCGATATCGATCTTCGGCGGATCGACCCAGTTCGTGATCGCCTGGCTAACCATGGCGACCCGCAACCCGCTGGCGCCGGCCTGGTACATGTTCGCCGCCACGATCGTCGGCCTGATCGCGATGGCGTTCGCGACCGAAAGCGCACCGGTCAAAACGGCAGGGCGTGAAAATATTTGAGCACGCCAAGCACGGCGATCAGGATCGCGATGGCGATGATCACGTTCGCCACGTTGAAGCTGCTGCGCTCGACGACGGTGCGCTCGTCGGTGTTGAGATCGGCCATGGGTACATCCTCCGTTGCGGCTGCTCAACGAAAAGTGCGCGGCGCGGTTCCGGAGATGAAGGTTAACGGCGGTCAGGCCGCCTGCTCGTCGCGATCCGCGAACAGGCTTTTCAGATCTTTCTTCAGGATCTTGCCGTTGGCGTTCCTCGGAAGCGTTTCGTGGACGAAACGCACTGCGACGGGCGCCTTGAACGCAGCCAGCCGTTCGCGCACCCAGGCCTGCAACTCCCCCTCGCTCGCGGTCATGCCGGGCGCCAAATGGACCACCGCCGCAGGCTCTTCGCCC
>JAFEEZ010000344.1 GCA_018240825.1 Pseudomonadota bacterium
ACACGACGCTCGAGCCGTGCGCACATGCGTCCCCACGGGGGCCGGCGTGCAGCGATTTGCTGATCGCAGCGGGCGTAGCGAGCGTCGTGGCGGCGCTCGGCGACCCCGACCCGCGCACCGATGGACGTGGGCACGATCGGCTGCGGGCGGCAGGGATAATGGTTGAGATTGGCCTGCGCGCCGACGATGCGCGGCGGTCGATGGCGGGGTTTCTGACGCGGCAGGCGTTCGGTCGTCCACAGGTCACGCTAAAGCTCGCCACCTCGCTCGACGGGTGCATCGCGCTGGCTAACGGGGAAAGCAAGTGGATCACCGGCGCCCCGGCCCGGGCGCACGGGCACATCGAGCGCACGCGGCATGAGGCGATCCTGGTGGGACGGGGGACGTGGGAGGCGGACAAGCCGACGCTCGATGTTCGGCTGGACGGATTGGAGAATCGCAGCCCGCGGCGCCTCGTGCTCTCCTCTCGTCATCCTCACCCTTCCGGCGCTGACGCGCCTCCCTCCCTCTCCCAATGGGCGAGGGAGGGAGCCCGCGAGCCGAAGGCGAGTGGGAAGGGTGAGGGTGAGTGGGGATGGCTGCCTTCACCCCAAGCCGTCACCGACCTCGAAAACGTCGACCACCTCCTCGTCGAGGGCGGCGCCGAGACCGCGGCCGCGTTCCTCGCCGCCGACCTGGTCGACCGCCTTCTCCTCTATCGCGCGCCGATCCTGATCGGCGGGGGCAAGCGGTCGATCGGCGATATCGGCCTCGCCGATCTCGCCGCTGCGCACGGCCGCTGGCGGTTGCGCGACCGGCGGATGTTGGGCATCGACACGTTCGAGGAATATGAGCGGATGCGCTGAATATGTTCACCGGCATCATCACCGATATCGGCACGATCGAAAGCGTCGAGCAGCGCGGCGACCTGCGCGTGCGGATCGCGACCGCCTATGACACCGCGACGGTCGACCTGGGTGCGTCGATCGCCTGTTCGGGCGTGTGCCTGACGGTGATCGACAAAAGACCGGGCTGGTTCACCGTCGACGTCTCCGGCGAAACCGTCTCGCGTAGCGCGCAGGGCCAGTGGAGCCGGGGCCGCAAGCTCAACCTCGAACGCGCGATGAAGCTGGGCGACGAGCTCGGCGGGCATATCGTCACCGGTCATGTCGACGGCGTCGCCGAAGTCGCGAGCGTCACGCCAGCGGGCGATTCGCTCGCGATCGCCTTCAGGCTCGCGCGTGACCTCGCGCCGCTCGTCGCGGCCAAGGGATCGGTGACGGTCGATGGCGTTTCGCTGACGGTCAACACGATCAGCGACGCGGCGGACGGGACCACTTTCACGGTCAACCTTATCCCGCACACGCAAGCGGTGACGACGCTCGGCGCGATCAAACCCGGCCAACCGGTCAATATCGAGATCGACGTCCTTGCGCGCTATCTCCAGCGGATGCAGAGCTTGCAGCAAAAACCAGCCTGATGTGAGAATCATCTTGGCGGATCACATTCTAGTGTGATAATCGCCAGCCAATGAGCACGATGCTGATCGATCGCGTCCGCGATCTCGTCGCCTCGGGCGGGATTTCCCGCTCCGGGCTCGCCCGCGCCGCCGGGCTTCACGCCAATTCGCTGCGCAGCCTCGACGAGCAGGAATGGAACCCCACCGCCGACACGCTCAGGAAGCTCGAACATTATCTCACCCAGCGCGAAAAACGCCCCGCTCTGGTGCCCATCGAGGAGATCATCGAAGAAGCGCGCAACGGCCGCATGTTCATCCTGGTCGATGACGAGGATCGCGAGAATGAAGGCGACCTGATCGTCCCCGCGCAAATGGCGACCCCCGACGCGATCAACTTCATGGCGAAACACGGACGCGGCCTGATCTGCCTCGCGCTGACCAGGGACCGCGTCGACAGCCTCGGTCTCGAACTGATGAGCCGCAACAACGGCACGCGGCACGAAACCGCATTCACCGTCTCGATCGAGGCGCGCGAGGGCGTCACGACCGGCATTTCGGCGCACGACCGCGCGCGCACCGTGTCGGTCGCGATCGACGCGGCCAAGCATCGGCAGGACATCGTGACGCCGGGCCATGTCTTTCCGCTGGTCGCGCGCGACGGCGGGGTGCTGGTCCGCGCCGGGCATACCGAAGCCGCGGTCGACGTGGCGCGGCTCGCCGGGCTCAATCCGTCGGGCGTGATCTGCGAGATCATGAAGGACGACGGCACGATGGCGCGGATGGACGATCTGATCGCCTTCGCGGAGCAGCACAAGCTCAAGATCGGCACGATCCGCGACCTGATCGCCTATCGCCGCCAGCACGATCATCTGGTCGAGCGCCGCGCCGAGGCGCGCTTCACCAGCCGCTGGGGCGGCGAATGGCTGGCGCGCACCTATTACAACAAGGCGACCGGCACCGAGCAGATCGCGCTGATCAAGGGCCGCATCGACCCCGACAAGCCGACGCTGGTGCGGATGCACGCGATGAACGTTTTCACCGACATGTTCGGCGAAGGCGGCCCGCGCGGCGATCTGCTCGCGCGCTCGATGGAATTGATCGGCGAGGCCGGGTCGGGGGTCGTCGTGCTGCTGTCGCCGAGCGGCGCGGGCGGCTTCACCCAGGCGCTCGAGCGCAAGGCGGGCGGCCCGCCGGGCGACGAACTCCGCGATTACGGCGTCGGCGCG
>JAFEEZ010000345.1 GCA_018240825.1 Pseudomonadota bacterium
TCGTTACCGCAGGTTCGAGCGCGGAGGCCAGCGCGGCGCGACGGCGCGCTTGCCGCGCGGCGATCCTGCCGCGCAACGCCGTCGCGGCGTCGGGATCGGGCGCGACGGTGAGCGTGCCGGCCTCAATCACCAGGTCCGTGTCCGCGGCGATTCGATTCACTGCGCCTCCCAGTGATACGAGCATCGGCACGCCCATTCCGGCCGCGATAATCGCGACGTGCGACGTCGCGCCGCCGCGCGCCGTGGCGATCCCCGCCAGCCCCGCATCGGCGAGCGCCATCAGTTGCGAGGGGTATAGCTCGTCAGCGATCAGAATCGCGCCGGGCGGGGGCAGCGGCTGCCTGTTACCGCCGTGAATCGCTAGGACAACACGCCGGCTGAGATCCTCAAGGTCACCGATCCGCTCGGCGAAGCGCACGTCGCCCACACCGTTCAATTGCGCGACATAACCCTCGATCGCTTGCCGCCAGGCGAATCCGGCGCTTTTGCCCGACGCGATCGCCGCTTCGGCGGTCCGTGCAAGTTCGGGGTCGTCGAGCAGCACGAGATGCGCTGCTGCGATCCCGCCGCGATCACCAGAGCCGGCGGCGTCAGTTTCGAGTTCATCGCGCACCCTTGCCTTCGCGCCGTTCAGCGCCGCCCGTTCGTTATCTGTCCCTTGCCCTTGTTCAGCGATTTCGGCGACGGGATCGACCAGGCGGTAGGCCGGCCCGATCGCACTGCCCGCGACTGCTACGACGCCCGGGAGGACCGACGATGTTTCGATTGTCGGCTCGGCCATCGGCTCGGCCGCCCGAACGGCGCGAAACTCGCCCATGCCGCTCGACAGAAGATCCGCGACCGCCGCGACGCCCTCATTGTCGCTGCCGCGCACGGTGATCGCTGCGCCATGCGGCAGCGCAAGGGCGAGCATCGCCACCGCGCTGCGAGCCGGCGCCGCCTTGCCCGAAGGCGCGACGATTTCGATCGCGCCGGGATAGTCCGCCGCCAGTTTCGCGATGCGCGCCGCCGGCCGGGCGTGCAGGCCGTGCGCCAGCGGGAGATCGATCGCGCGGCTGATCGTCGCGGGCGGCGCGACCGACGTCGTGTCTTCATCCCCGGTAGGGCGGCAGACGATGATCGCGTCGCCGGCCATCACGACCCGGCCGGTCACGGACGTTTCCACCGCGAACGCGTCGCCATTGGTGACGATGATCGGCGTGATCAGGCTCTTGGCCGTGCGGGCAAGCCGATCGAGGTCGAACTCGATCAATGTGTCGCCGGCCGCGACGCGCTGGCCCCCGGCGACCTTTGGCGCGAACCCCGCGCCGCCGAGCCCGACCGTATCGAGGCCGATATGCATCAGCACCACCGGCCCGGCGTCGAGTTGCAGCGTCACCGCGTGACCTGCCGGGTGCACCGACACCACGCCGCCCGCGCCGGGGGCGACCAGCCGCCCTTCGACCGGATCGATCGCGATCCCGTCGCCCAGCATTGTTTCGGCGAACACCGGGTCTGGCACTTCGGACAACGGCGTCGCCCAGCCGGCCATCGGACTGGCGATCGTCACGTTCATCGCGCGGGGACCAGCGTCAGCCGGTCGAGCATCCATAACGGGGCAGGGCCGCTTTGCGTAAACGTCATGCACAGATCGTGACGTCCGCGTTGCCGCGGCAGCGCGCCGGCGATCGTGCTGACGCCGGCGTTGCGCGTCGCGGCGCCGAGCGGGATGCTGGCCACGACGGGACGGTCGCAGCCGTCGAGCCGTATCTGAAGTTCACCGCCGGGCGTGCGCGGCTTGTCGAACACCACCTTCGCCAGATCGGCGCCGATCGAGAAATTGAACGGCACTTGCCCGACATCGGCCGACAGCGACACGATGTCGTCGAGCTTCGCTTGCTTCCAGATCCAGCACGGATGCATGATGTCGCCCCAATGGACGCGGCGCACGCCATCGGTCGCGCCGTCATCTTCGAGCCGTAGCGCGACGCTCGAAGAGCAAAGCTCCAGTTCGCCCGCGCGGCGGGTGCGCGTGAGCGCTTCGCTCACCACCCAGTCGCGGCCGAACCCGAGCGCCTCGCTTCCGGCGAAGGCGCGCGCGCGCAGCTTTACCCCGGACGCCAACGTCAGCGTGCCTTCGTATGCTGGCGACGCGGCGGTCGGCGTGCTGCCGTCGGCAGTGTAGCGCAACACGCCGACTCCGGCGGGCTGGCGAAGCTTGACGATCAGCTTGCCGCCGTCCGCGTCGAAACTTGCCAGTGGTTCGAGAGGCGTCAGATCGTAACCGAATCCGAGCCGGCGATAGCGTGCGAACTCGGCCGGCAAGCGTGCGGCGAAGCTGCGCCAGCTGCGCTGCGCGGCGGGCGTCCAGCCGAGCTCGGCCAGCGCCGACGCGCGCGGCCACAGCATGCGGTCGGCGTATGCGGTCGTACGGACATGCTCGGTCCACAGATTGACCTGCACCCCGATCAGATATTTGCGTTCGCGGGGGGTAAGCGCGGCGGGCGCGACGTCGAACGTGTAGATATGCTTCCAGTCCATCACCCCGCCGCGCCCCGGCGGCTCGTCGTCCGACTCGCTCTGGATATGGTCGAGATAGAAATCGGGCGATGGCGCCAGGATTGCGTCGTGTCCCGCCTTCGCCGCCTTGACCGCGCCGTCGATCCCGTGCCACGACATAACTATCGCGGACGGCGGAACCTTGCCGTCGAGGATCTCGTCCCAGCCGACCAATTTGCGCCCCCGCTTGGCGAGATAATCGCCGATCCGTGCGACGTACCAGCCCTGCAACTGCTCATAGTCGGTCAGGCCAAGCGATTTCATCCGAGCCGCTGCGCGTGGATCGGCGATCCACTGGTCCTTCACGGCCTCGTCGCCTCCGACATGGATGTAGCGCGACGGGAACAGCGCCAGCACTTCGTCGAGCACACCGGTCAGGAAGGCGAAGGTCGCGTCGTCGGTATTGTAGAGGTTGGGCAGCACCCCCCAGCGATTCTCCGGCATGCGTGGCGAAGCTGGGCTCGACCCCAGCCGCGGATAGGCGGCGATCGCCGCGGTGGCGTGGCCGGGAAGTTCGATTTCGGGCACCACCGTGATGTGGCGCGCGGCGGCGTAGGCGACGATGTCGCGGATCTCCGCCTTGGTGTAGAAACCGCCATAGCGTACCGGCTTGCCGCTCGCGTCGAACCCGGCCGCACCCGCCGGCTGGCGCCACGCTCCGATCGCGGTCAGCCGCGGATATTTGTCGATCTGGATTCGCCAGCCCTGATCGTCGGTCAGGTGCCAGTGCAGCACGTTGAGCTTGTCCATCGCCATGCGGTCGATGAACTGCTTGATCCAGGCGGCGGACTGGAAGTGCCGCGCCGAATCGATCATCACCCCGCGCCACGCGAAGGCCGGGGCGTCGTCGATCGAGACGGCGCCGATCCGGCCATTGGCCGAGCCGGCGATAAGCTGCCACAAGGTGGTCGCGCCGTAGAACAGCCCGGTGTCGGTCGCGGCGGAGATTGTGATCCCCGCAGGAGTGACGCGCAGGCGATAGGCTTCCTCGCCCTTGACGGAAGGGTCGCGGCGAAAGCGGATCGCGCCGTTCTTCGCCATCACAAGTTTCGGCCCGCCGGTGCGC
Organism: Pseudomonadota bacterium; assembly: GCA_018240825.1. Lineage (GTDB taxonomy): Bacteria > Pseudomonadota > Alphaproteobacteria > Sphingomonadales > Sphingomonadaceae > Sphingomonas. The sequence continues at coordinate 3,605 of JAFEEZ010000345.1, forward strand.
GCGACGAGGCCGATCAACCGCTGCGCCGCCGCGCGGCTACCGGCATCGTCCGCGGCGATCGCGGCGCGCGAAAAAAAGAAGCTGCCGGGCTGCGGCACAACGGACGCAGGCGCCGGCAGCAGTGGGAGGACCGGTTCTGCCCGCGCCGCCGGCATGCCCGAAAACATGACGGCGGCGATCAGGAGGTTACGCATCGGCTATCCCTAATCGACCCGGCCGACGCGCAACAGGGTCAGAAATGAACCTTGCCGCCGACCCAGAAGGTGCGGCCATTGTTGTAATAGGCGCGCGGGATCGAGGGATCGCCGACGAAGTAATAGAGCTTGTGGTTGAGCAGGTTCTGCGCGTCGGCGGTCAGCGCGAACCACTTGGTCAGGTTGATCGTCAGCGAGCCGTCGAGCGTGCCGAAATCGTCCTGCCACATCGGCGTCGCGCGATCGATGCCCGAGCGGAATTTCGAGCGGAAGGTATAGGCGAAGCGCGTCGAGATCAGCGAGTTCTCGAAATAGGCGGTGATGTTGGCGGTGTGCTTCGAATTGCCGTCGATCACGCCTCCACCTGACGCCCTGGCGTCCGAATAGGTGTAATTCGCGAGCAACCCGAACCCGCCATAGATCGGCTGCTGCCAGTTGACCTCGACCCCCTTGTTGGTTCCGCCGGGGCCGTTGACCGGGCCGGTGATCAGGAAGTTCGCGCCCGCCGGATGCTGCTGCGTGATCAGGAACTGCGTCGAGGTCGCGGTCGTGATGTACGACGAGATGTCGAGGTAAAACAGGTTGACCGACAGCAAAGATTGCGGCGCGTAATACCATTCGGCCGCCGCGTTGAAGCTCCACGCGCGATACGGGTTGAGCCGCGGGTTGCCGCCTGCGTTGCCGGTCAGCGCGAGGTCGCTGACGGTGAAGGCGCCGGCGAGTTGGGCATAGCCTGGCCGCGTCATCACCCGCGCCACGCCCGCGCGCAACAGGAAGTTCGGCGTCGCGTTGAAGGTGAAATTGGCGCTGGGCAGGATGTCCCAATAGTGCCGTTTGACCGTCACCGTGCCGCAGGTCGCGCAGAACGGCGTAACCGCGTTGGCGACTGTCGCGTTGGGCGAATATTGCAGCGTGTTGAGGTCGGTATAGACCGCCCGCACGCCGACATTGCCGCGCCAGTTGCTGTCGCTGCCGCCCAATTTGGCCATCGCGTAGACCGCGCTGGTCTTTTCCTTCACCGAGAAGCTCGCCTGCGGGTAGAAGGCGAACTGCCGCCCGCCCTGCGTCGCGAGCGCCGCCAGCGTCTTGTCCTTGTCGGCGACCGAATAAGGCGGGAACGCGATCAGGCCGTCGAGGAAGTTGTCAGGGGTCAGCTCGCCGTTGAACGCGGTGCCCAGCCCGACGCCCTTGGTGCCCGAATAGAGCCCGTTACCCGCCCACGAATAAGCGGTGTAGTTCACCTCGCGCTTATGGTCGGTAAAGCGCCCGCCGATCTTGATCGCCTTCAGGAAATCACCGTCGAACTTGTACTCAAAGTCGGCGCGGACGTATTTTTCTGTATCCGGCGACATGATGCGGCCGCCCCATGACCAGCTGTAATAATTGTTGAGATAGGCGGCCGATTTCGGATCGGTCGGCAAGCCCGGATAGTTGACCGTCGCTCCCTTGCCGGCGTTGGTGTAATTGACCCCCGTGTCCCAATAGGTTTCCCACGCGAAGGTGTCGGTCGTGGCGCCCTCGCCCTTGGTGTAACCGACTTCGCCGAACAGCGTCAGGCGGTCGGTCGGGCTCCATTTGGTGTCGAGGTTGATCACCCAGGTGGACGAATAGGCGTCGCGGAAGATGTCGTCCTGCACACGCCCCTGCACAGCTGCGCCGTTGGCGGTCGTCGCGTTCCATGACGCTGCGGTCAGATAGCCGTTGGTGACGGTGTAGTTCGCCAGCGCATAGGCCGGCGTGCCCGGCGTCGAATTGTTGGCGATGACGCGGCTGATCCAGGCCATCGAGTTGCGGTTGACGTTGTTGGCGTCCATCCGCGTGTAGATCGCGTTGAGGTTCAATTCAAAACGATCGTCGGGCTTGTACTGCAACGCGATAGTGCCGCCCTTGCGTACGCGCTTCTGGGTGAAATAGGCAGCGCCGATCAGATTGGGCGCGGCGACGGTTTTCCCCGAATTGGCGAAGTTGGTGTAGCTCGTATAGCCGAGAAATTCCTGGCCATCGCGGCGGAACTCGCGCTCCTGGTAGAAGCCTGCGAGCAGGATGCCGAACGTCCCCGCCTGGTTCTTCCAGCTATAGAGGCCGGAAACCTGCGGCCGCACCTTGTCCGACAGGTCGTTATAGTTCGCCTGCGCGGTAAGGCTGAACGAGTTGGCGGGGAGATCGAGCGGCTTGCGGCTCGACAGGTTGATGGTGCCGCCGATCCCGCCTTCGGGCAGGTCGGCCTGGGAGGATTTGAACACTTCGAGCTTGCCGACTATTTCGGACGGCAACAGGCTGAAATCAAAGCTGCGCCCGCCCGAGGTCTGGTCGAGCACGAACCAGTCACCGGTCGCGACCGAATGGCCGTCGAGCAGGGTCAGGTTGAGCGTCGGGTCGGTGCCGCGGATCGACACCGACTGGTTTTCGCCGAAGCCGCCGGCATTGGCCGATCCGGTGACGACGTTGACGCCGGTCAGGCGGCCGAGCGAGTCGGCGACATTCTTGTCGGGGAACTTGCCGATATCCTGCGCGGTGACGACCTCGGAGATGATGTCGTTATTGCGCTTGGTCGTGAGCGAGGCGGCGATCGACGAGCGGATGCCGCTGACGACAATATCGTCGCCCTGATTGTCCGATGCCGCGGTTTGGCCGTTACCGGAGCCCGTTGCGGCGTCGGCTGTCGCGGCCGGCGCGGTTTGCGCGACCGCCGATCCGGCCACGCCCATCGCGAGCACGCTGGCGGTGCAGATGAATATCGCCTTGTATGACTTGACCATTGACCGTCCCCTTATCGCTGGAATTGGGTCTAACCAAAGCAGCACCAATTCTCGTTTTGTCATTCGTCCGGGCCCGAATTTCGTCCCGTGAAGCCCTTTGCGACTCGCATAAGGCGCCAAAGGTCATCAAAATGCAATACCAAAATCAATACCACTGCATATTATTGGTATTTTGGTATTGAAATGGCATTGTTTGCCGGTCATAAGGATTCGCGAACAAGGGGATGCTGACGATGTTCGTCGACCGAGTCGGAAGGCTGCCGGCAGGAGATACGGCGCCGCTCTACCAGCAGCTGCAGCGGATGCTGCGGTCGGCGATCGAACGGCAGGTGCTCGTCCCCGACGAGGCGCTGCCCCCCGAACGCGATCTCGCACAGGCCTATAACGTCTCGCGCGTGACCGTGCGCAAGGCGCTCGACGGGCTGGTCGATGCGCGGCTGCTGACACGCCGGCAGGGGGCGGGCACCTTCGTCGCCGCGCGCGTCGAAAAAAACTTTGCGACAATTTCCTCCTTCACCGAAGACATGCAGTCGCGCGGCCGCGTGCCGCACAGCGAATGGCTGGCGCGGACCGAAGGGACCGTCGCGCCCGAGGAAGCGATGGCGCTGGGGCTCAGCCCGGGCAGCCAGGTATACCGCTTCACGCGCATCCGTTACGCCGACGGCATGTCGATGGCGCTCGAATATGCAACCGTGCCGGCGAGTTCGCTGCCGAGTCTCGATGCGGTGACCGAATCGCTCTACGATGCGTTGGGCGCCGATCGGCCGGTGCGCGTGCTCCAGCGCTTCCGTGCGGTTCTGTTCACTGACGAACAGGCCGAACTGCTCAAGATCGACCGCAATTCGGCGGGGCTGGAGATCGAACGCCGCGGTTATACGCAGGACGGGCGCACGGTCGAATTCACCAAATCCTGGTATCGCGGCGACGCCTATGATTTCGTCGCCGAACTCAACGTGCCGCCCGCGAGTTGATGAACGGATGACGATCGCGCCCGACCAGACGCTGATGTTCGCCGAGGCTGCGGAAGCCAGCGTCGCCGTTGCACGCCAGGCGGTGGTGCAAGCTGAAGCGCGCGCCGCACTCGTCGCGGCGCTTCGCCGCTATTCGCCGCGAGCGGTGGCGACGCTGGCGCGCGGGAGTTCGGATAACGCCGCAACGGTCGCGCGCTATCTGATCGAAACGCACCTGCAATTGCTGACCAGTTCGGTGGCGCCATCGGTTGCATCGGTCTATGACGCGGCGCCGGATTATGACGGCGTGCTCATGCTGGCGATCTCGCAATCGGGCCGCAGCCCCGACCTGATTGCGGCTGCCGAAGCGGCGAAGGAACGCGGCGCGCGGCTGGTGTCGCTGATAAACGACGATACTGCGCCGCTGGCGAAGATGGCGGATACGTATCTGCCGCTCGCCGCCGGGCCGGAGCGCAGCGTGGCCGCGACCAAGACGTTCATCGCGAGCGTCGCGGCGTTGCTGCATCTGATCGCCGACTGGTCGGCGGACGAGGCGCTGATCGCCGCGCTCGCCGAGCTGCCCGCGCAACTCGATCGCGCATGCAGGCTCGACTGGACGGCTGCGCTCGAACCGCTTCGCAGCGCGCCAAACCTCTACGTCGTCGCGCGCGGGCCGGCGTTCGGCATCGCGCAGGAAATGGCGCTCAAGATCAAGGAAACGTGCGGTTTCCACGCCGAGGCGTTCAGCGCCGCCGAAGTCCGCCACGGGCCGATGGCGATTGTCGAGCAGGGGTTCCACGTGCTGCTGCTCGGCCAGGACGACGAATCGCGCGACAGCGTCGCCGATCTCGCTCCCCAATTCGCAGCGCGCGGCGCGGTCGTCCTGCACGCCGGCATCGGCGATGCGCCGGGCATCCGCCTGCCCGCGCTCGACGCGCATCCCGTCGTGCAGCCGCTGTTGCTGGTGCAGAGCTTCTACCGCCTTGCCAACGCGCTCGCCGTCGCGCGCGGACGCGATCCCGACCGCCCACCGTTTCTGGCCAAGGTGACCGAAACGGTATGACGCGCACCGCGCTCGTCAACGGCCGCGTGCTGCTGCCTTCGGGCTTCCGCGACGGCATGTGCGTCGTGATCGGCGACGGCGAGATTTGCGCGGTGTCGTCCGAAGCGCCGGCCGATGCGCGGATCGTCGATCTGGGCGGAAAGCTGTTGCTTCCGGGGTTCATCGACACGCAAGTCAATGGCGGCGGGGGCAAGCTATTCAACGACGATCCGGGCGTCGACGCCATTCGCATCATTGCCGAAACGCATCGCCGGTTCGGCACGACCGGGTTGTTGCCAACGCTGATCAGCGATGATCTGTCGGTGGTCGAAGCCGGCATTCGCGCCGTCGACGTCGCGATCGAACAAGGCGTCCCCGGCGTGCTGGGCATCCATATCGAAGGACCGTTTCTCGCCGAGGCGCGCCGCGGCATCCACGCGGCCGACAAGCTACGCCCGCTCAGGGACGACTATCTCGATCTTTTGACCTCGGCGAAGCGAGGCAGGACGCTGGTCACACTCGCACCCGAATGCGCGACGCCCGATCAGATCCGTCACCTCGTCGCGAAGGGCGTGGTGGTCGCGGCGGGTCATTCGGACGCGCGTTACGAAACCGTGCGCGCCGCGATCGACGCTGGCGTCACTGGTTTCACCCATCTGTTCAACGCGATGTCGCAACTCGCCAATCGCGCGCCCGGCATGGTCGGCGCGGCGCTGGAGGACGATACGACCTTCGCCGGGATCATCGCCGACGGTTATCACCTCCACGCCGCGACGTTGCGAGTCGCGGTGCGGGCGAAGGGCGTGCATCGGCTGATGCTCGTCACCGACGCGATGCCGAGCGTCGGAACCGGCGATACCGGTTTCATCCTGCAGGGCCGCGAGATCTGGCGCGACGGCGACACGTTGCACGGCGCTGACGGCGTTCTGGCCGGATCGACGCTGACGATGGCGGGGGCAGTGCGCGGGATGATGGCGCAGGGCCGCGTCTCGCTGGCGTCGGCGGCAGCGATGGCGGCGACGACGCCCGCGGCGTTCCTGGGACAGCGCGACCTGCGCGGCGCGATTGCGGCGGGGATGCGCGCCGACCTCGTGCTGGTCGACGACGACCTCGATGTGCACGAAACCTGGATCGGCGGCGAAAGCAGCGCCGCACCCGCGAATCAGCGCGCCATCATCTGACCGAGTTGGCGCCGCACGCGCTCCTTGCTCGCCTCGTTCAGCTCGCCGCGGATGCCGCGCTTGTCCGCCGGAATGTGCTCGGGCGGCGGACCGAATACGAAATGATCGAACATCGCGCGCCACGCGTCGCGCTGGTTGCCGGGCAGGTCGCTGAACGCAAGGATTGCGTGGATCATCGCGTCGATTGGCGCGAGGCCGGGCTGGCGCGGCGGCGCTTCGTCCCACCAGTAATTGACGAGAATACCGATCGCGTCGAGCGAGCGGACATGGTGCCACCACATGTGCGGGATGAACAAGGCGTCGCCGGGCGCGAGCTCAACCACGCGCGATTGCTCCATTGCCGCCGCCGCCAGCGGAAAACGATCGAAATCGGGTTCGTCGGGGTCGAACAGGCTGACCGGCGTACCCGCGGGCGTGAACTCGAACGGGCCGATATAGAGGTTGGCGACCTGATCGGGCGGGAACAGCCGGAACCGGCGGCGGCCTGCGGCGACCACGGCGATATTGCCGCTCATGTCCTGATGCGTCGCGACGCGCACGCGATTGCCGATCCAGATGCGCGGTGCGACGCCGGGGGGCGCCATCGCGAGGCTGTTTTCCGCCTCGAAACCCGGCAGCACATCGGGCACCATGACGGCCTGCGCCGCGATGCCGGGCGCGTCCGGTTGCTTCACCACCGCAGTCAATTGATCGAACAGACCCGCGAGCGATCCCGTCCGGCGCTCGAAGTCGAGCGCCGACAGATCGGGCCGATAGGTCAGCCGCCCCCCGGCGCTGGGCGGCGCGGTGACGATGCTGATCGGCGCGCCGCTGTCGAACTGGGCGAGGTACGCCAACGGGTCACTCGCCCGGATCAGCGGCCAATCCGCCGCGACGCCGCGAAAGACGGCGGGTTCGTCTAGCGTGGCTAAATCGACCGGATCCTCTGCTGCGAGTTCGCTGACCGCCGGCGTCATCGCTCGCCGCCGTGCCGCTCGGCGAGCTTGCGCTCCCATGCCAGCGCGTCGCGGACGATTCGGTCGAGATCATCATATTGCGGCCGCCACGGAAGGGTCGCCAGGATACGGCGATTGTCCGAAACCAGTTCTGCCGAATCGCCGGGGCGGCGCGGACCGATGACGCGCTTGATCTGGTGATTGGTCACGCGATCGACCGCGTCGAGCACCTGCATCACCGAATAGCCGTGGCCGTAACCGGCATTCATCGTCAGACTTTCACCCGGTTGCGCAATCAGCCGGCCGAGCGCCTGGACGTGCGCCGCGGCGAGATCGCTGACATGGATGTAATCACGCACGCCGGTGCCGTCGGGAGTCGGGAAATCGGTGCCGAACACGTCGACATGGTCGCGCTTGCCCGTCGCCGCCTCGACCGCGACCTTGATCAGATGCGTCGCGCCAGCGGTCGATTGCCCGGTGCGGCCCTGCGGGTCGGCGCCGGCGACGTTGAAGTAGCGCAGCGCGCAATAGTTGATCGGATACGCCGCGGCGACATCGCGCAGCATCGCCTCGGTCATCAGCTTCGACGTGCCATAGGGGTTGATCGGGATCGTCTGATCGTCCTCGGCGACGGGGATCTTCTTCGCATCGCCATAGGTCGCGGCGGTCGAGCTGAAGATGAAATGCCTGACCCCCGACACGACCGCGCTTTCGATCAAAGCGCGGCTCGCGACCGTGTTGTTGCGGTAATATTTGAGCGGGTCGGTCACCGATTCGGGCACGACGATCGACCCGGCGAAGTGCATGACGGCAACCACATTATGGTCACGCATCGCGCCGCGCACCGCATCGTCATCCTCGATATCGGCGTGGACCAGGGTCGCGCGCGGATCGACCGCCCAGTCGAACCCGGTGGTGAGGTTGTCGACCACCACTACGTCCCAGCCGGTGTCGAGCAGCGCGAGCACCGCGTGGCTGCCGATATAGCCTGCGCCGCCCGTGACCAGCACCGTACCCTTGCTCATCATTGCATCCTCTTATCGTCGCGTCGCTGCGTACCTATGTTGGCGGCCAATCGAAAGGACCCATCATGACCGACTATGCGATCCTGGCCGGCGGCTGCTTCTGGTGCACCGAGGCGGTGTACAAGGACGTGATCGGTGTCGAGAGCGTCGAGAGCGGCTATATCGGCGGCCACGTCGCGAATCCGACCTACAGGCAGGTGTGCGGCGGCGACACCGGCCACGCCGAAGCGATCCGCGTCGGGTTCGATCCCGATCAGGTGAGCTATGCCGACCTGCTCGACATCTTCTTCGCGACGCACGATCCGACGACGCTCAACCGCCAGGGCAACGATATGGGCACGCAATACCGCTCGGCGATCTTCCCGGCGGATGACGAGCAGCGCGCCGAGGCCGAAGCGGCGATCGCGCGCAACGCGGCGAACTGGCCGAACCCGATCGTGACGACGATCGAACCGTTGGCGCCATGGTATCCGGCGGAGGATTACCACCAGCGATATTGGGAAGGCGAAGGCCAGCGGAATCCCTATTGCCTCGCGGTGATCCCACCCAAGTTGCAGAAGCTGCGCAAGAGCTTCGCTGTACGATCGAAGGCGGTGAACGAGACGGCTTAGCCGCGATGCGCGGCGCGGCGCAGGCGGTCGTTGATCGCTTCGCCGATGCCCTCTTCAGGGATCAGCGCCACCGCAATCTCCGATTTGTCCGACGCGTCGGCCTTGTGCAGCAAATCGAACAGCCGCGTCGCCGCTTCGGTCAGGTCGCCGCTTGCCGACAGATTGTCGTCGCCGGGGATGTCGCCAAAGCCGATCATCCATTCGTCGTCCACGGCCTCGCGCGCGTCGATGCGGAGCGGCTTGCGCGGGGCGTAATGCGAGGAAAGCTGGCCCGGCGCTTCGATCTTGCCCTCGGCATCTTCGCCGGTATCGAAGCGGTCGATCTTGTGCTTGCCGTCGGACAAGGCGGCCAGCACCTGCGCGCCGGTGATCGGGCCGTGGCGCAGAATGCGCGTCATCCCGAACACTTCGCGCACGATGGTCGATTCGATCCCCTGCCGCGTCGGGCCGTCGTCGAGGATCAGCGGGATGCGGCCGTCGAGGCTGTGCGCGACATGCTCGACGCGGGTCGGGCTGATCGTGCCCGACGCGTTGGCGGACGGCGCAGCGAGCGGCTTGCCGCACGCCTCCAACAGCGCGCGCATCGCGCGGTGTTCGGGGACGCGGATCGCGATCGTCTCCAACCCCGCCGTCACCAGTGAAGCGATCCCGGAAGACGGTTTGAGCGGCAGCACCAACGTCAATGGCCCCGGCCAGAACGCGGCCGCCAGCGCCTCGGCGCGCGCATCGAACGCCGCAAGCTTCTTCGCCGCGTCGAGATCGAGGACATGGACGATCAGCGGATTGAAGCTCGGCCGCCCCTTCGCGGCATACACCCCCGCGACCGCCGCACCGTCCGTGGCATCGGCGGCGAGGCCGTAGACCGTCTCGGTCGGCATGGCGACGCACTTGCCCGCCGCGATCAGCGCTGCTGCCTCGGCAATGTTGTACTTGTTGTACGGCAGGATTCGGGTGTTTGGCGCGTCCATGCCTCCCCGCTATAGCGCGGCCGAGTCAGAGAGGAAGCCGATGCCGTTCACTCCCGCCGTCCGCGAGCAGCGTTTCGTGCTCGACACCGTCGCCCGGATCGCCGATCTCGCCGCGACCGAGCGCTTCGAGGCCGCGACGCCCGATCTGATCGATGCCGTGCTGGAGGGCGTGGGCCAGTTCGCCGCGGGCGAATGGGCGCCGCTCGCGCGCGAAGGCGACACGAACGGCCCGAAATGGACCGAACAGGGCGTGAAAATGCCCGCGGGCTATCGCCGGGCCTATCGCGATTATGTCGAGGGCGGCTGGGGCACGATCGGGGCGCCGGCCGATTTTGGCGGGCAAGGATTGCCGTTCGTGCTGGCGTCGGCGGTGCTCGAGACGCTGGGCACCGCGAACATGGGCTTCGCGCTCGCACCGACGCTGACTGTGGGTGCGATCGAGGCGCTGCTCCACCACGGCACGCCCGAGCAGCAGGCGGCGTACCTCCCGCATCTCGCGACCGGCGAATGGACCGGCACGATGAACCTGACCGAGCCGCAGGCCGGCAGCGACGTCGGCGCGCTCAAGACTCGCGCGGAGCCGGCCGGCGACGGCACGTACCGGATTTCGGGCACCAAGATTTTCATCTCGTTCGGCGACCACGACATGGCCGACAATATCGTCCATCTTGTCCTCGCTCGCACGCCCGATGCACCGGCGGGAACGCGCGGCATCTCGTTGTTCCTCGTGCCGAAATACCGGCTCGACGGCGAGGGCAAGCCGGGCCAATTCAACGACGTCCGCGTCGTCTCGATCGAGCACAAGATGGGGCTCCACGCCTCGCCGACCTGCGTGCTGTCGTTCGGCGACAACAATGATTGCATCGGCGAGCTGATCGGCCCTGAACATGGCGGGATGCGCGCGATGTTCACGATGATGAACAATGCGCGATTGAACGTTGGCTTGCAGGGCGTGCAGGTTGCCGAGGCCGCGACGCAGAAGGCGGTGGAGTTCGCGCGCGAACGCATCCAGTCGGCGCGCGCCGGTTCGGCCGACAGGACGCCGGTCGCGATCATCGAGCACCCCGACGTGCGCCGCATGCTGATGCGGATGAAGGCGCAGACTCAGGCGGCGCGCGCGTTGGTCTATCTTGCGGCGAGCATGGTCGACCGCGCGGATAGCGACCCCGGATCAAGTCCGGGGCAGGCTGAGGCGGCGAAGGACCGGCTCGAAATCCTTACCCCGCTCGCCAAGGCGCATGCCACCGATCTCGGCAACGAAGTCGCCAGCCTGGGCATTCAGGTCCATGGCGGGATGGGCTACATCGAGGAGACGGGCGCCGCGCAATTCTTCCGCGATGCGCGCATCACGCCGATCTACGAAGGCACGAACGGCATCCAGGCGGCCGATCTGGTCGGGCGAAAGCTCGGACTGTCGAACGGCGCGGCGTTTGCGACGCTGATTGCCGATTTGCGCGTCGAGGCCGAGGACCCAGCGCTCCGCGCGCTGATCGATGCGTGCGACGAGGCCGGCCGTCGGCTGTCGACCGCCGATGCCGACGACCGGTTGGCGGCGAGCTATCCGTTCCTGACGATGGTGTCGGTCGCGGTATGCGGTTGGCTGATGGAGCGGCAGGGGCGGATCGCCGCCGAGGGCAACGATGATTTCAGCCGGATGAAGCGCGCGGTCGCGGCGTTTTACGTCGAGCAGGTCGTGCCCGAAGCGCTCGGCCTGCACGCCGCGGCGACCGCGCCCGCCGCGAGCCTTTATGCGCTGCCCGCCGAGCTGTTCGCGGCATGAGCTTCGACCTCGACGCATATCTCTCGCGGATCCGGTTGCCCGCGCGGCCGACGCTCGACGATCTCGGGCTGGCGGCGGTGCAGCGCGCGCATCGGCTGGCGATTCCGTTCGAGAATCTCGATATCCGGCTCGGCCGTGGCATCCGCATCGACAGCGGGGCGGTGTTCGCCAAGCTCGTGACCGCCAAGCGCGGCGGCTATTGTTTCGAGCAGAACCGGCTGCTTCTCGACGCGCTGACCGCGCTCGGCTTCACCGCGCGGCCACTGCTCGCGCGCGTCTGGCTCGGCGCGACCGAGACGCCGGGGCTCACGCACATGACCTTGCTGGTGACGATCGACGGGCAGGACTGGATCGCCGACGCCGGGTTCGGCGGCAGCTATTGCCCGCCGATCCGTCTTGCCGACCACGCAGAGGTCACCGGGCCGGACGGCGCGACGCATCGCCTGATCGTCGATCAGCGCGGCTGGGTGCTCCAACGCAACGGCCATCCCGCCGCGACCGACGGACGCGGTGAGGGCGACGATTGGGTCGACCAGTACAGCTTCACGCTCTCGCCGGTGACGCAGGCCGACATGAACATATCGAACCACTGGACCGCGACTGCGCCGGGCACGCGCTTTGTCGATCTGGTGGTGGTCAGCATCGTGCTGCCGACCGGCTTCGCCAGCCTGACGGATCGCGCGTATCGCCGCTACGCCGGCGGCGAGGAGACCTGCGCCGTGATCGACGACCCGCGCGTCTATCGCCTGCGGCTCAGCATGATGTTCGGAATCGATCTGAGCGCCGACGAGGTGGCCGCACTCGGCTTGTTCTAGGCGCGTTCGCTCTCGAGCAAATCGGCCGCGTCGAGCCCGAGCAATTCGATATGCTCAGCGATTCGCGGCCATTGATCGTTGACGAAGCGGTCGCGCTCGGCGACGCGCA
>JAFEEZ010000346.1 GCA_018240825.1 Pseudomonadota bacterium
CAAATTTCCCATTCGCCGTTCGCCTCGAGCGCAGTCGAGAAGCGTATCCCGTCCCGGCGTGTCTCGACTTCGCTCGACACGAACGGATGGGTTGGGCCTGCCTTTCAAACATGGTGCACTAATGGACGCCGATTACTTCCTGGGCGTCGCCAACCAGTCGATGTGGGTGCTCGCGCTCGCCGCGGCGCCGGTGCTGATCCCCGCGCTGCTTGCCGGCCTGATCCTGGGCATGGTCCAGGCAGCGACCTCGATCAACGAGCAGACGCTGACCTTCGTCCCCAAGCTGATCGTGGTCGGTATCGCTCTGGTCATCTTCGGCGGGATGATGATGGGGCTGCTCAGCGACTTCATGATCGACATTTTCGGCCGCATTCCGGATCTGGTGAAGTGATGAACCGGGCGGGAACCTGCTCCCTCTCCCCTTGTGGGAGAGGGAAGGGGCCCGCTCGCGTAGCGAGTGGGAAGGGTGAGGGGGACTCGCTTTTCGCTCCCCCTCACCCTTCCGCCGACTGCGTCGGCTCCCTCCCTCTCCCACAACGGGAGAGGGATTGATGCTTGGCTTCGGCCTCGCCATTGAACCGCAGCTCTGGGCGCTCGTCTTCGTGATGGTGCGGATCGGTGCGGCGTTCATCGCGGCGCCGATTTTCGGCGCGGTGTCGGTGCCGTTGCCGGTCCGCATCTCGCTGACGGGGGCGATCGCCGTGCTGGTGCTGGCGGTCCACCCGGTCACGCCCCCGTCGGCGGTGTTCGGGCTCGCGACCTTCGTCGCCGTCGCGGCCGAAGCGCTAATCGGCCTCGCGATCGGCTTTGTCCTGCAAATCGCGTTCGCCGCGCCGCTGATCGCCAGCGAAGTGATCGGCACGTCGATGGGGATCGGCTTCGCGTCGGCGATCGACCCGCAGAACGGTCGTTCGACCCCCGCGCTTGGCCAGTTCCTGTCGGTGCTGATGACGCTCCTCTTCCTGTCGGTGAACGGCCATCTCGTCCTCGTCGACATGCTGGTCCGCAGCTATGCGGTACTGCCCCCCGGTGGCGCATGGCTCGCCGCCGACCGCCTCCGCGACATCGCGTTCTTCGGCGGCTACACCTTTGCCGCCGGGCTCCTGCTCGCGTTGCCGGTCGGGTTCCTCCTGCTCTGCCTCAACCTGATCGTCGGGATGATCAGCCGCGCTGCGCCCAGCCTCAATTTGTTCGCGGTCGGTCTCCCCGCCAGTCTCGCGGTCGGCGTCGTCGCGCTCGCGCTCGCGATGCCCGCCATGGGCGATTACATGCTCGTCATCGTCCAGGAGGGCCTGGATGCGGCGCAACGCCTGGTGTTCGGGTGACCGCCCATGGCTGAGTATGAGGGCGACAAGACAGAACTGCCGACAGCCAAGCGTCGCAAGGACGCGGTCGAGCAAGGCGATGTTCTCAAATCCCGCGAATTCGCGACCGCGCTGATCGTGCTCGCCGGATGCGGCTGGCTGGCGTTGTTCGGCCGGTCGCTGGTCACGGCGTGCGAGGGCGTCATGACCGCGAGCTTTCGCTTCGGGCGCGGCGATATAGAGGATTGGTCGCCGATGAAGCCGCTGGCGCAGGCGGGCTGGGGACTGGCGCCGGGGATCGGCAGCCTGTTGCTGATCGCGGTCGCCGCGGCGGTGTTCAGCCAGGCGGGGCTGGGGTCGTTCAACTTCAACGGCAAACTGCTCCAGCCCAAATTCTCGCGCATCAATCCGGCGTCGGGCATGAAGCGCATCTTTGGCCCGTCCGGCTGGATCGAACTCGGCAAATCTTTGCTCAAGGTTATTCTGCTCGGCGGCATTGGGGCGTGGCTGTTGTGGCGCACCGCTCGCCCGACGATGGGGCTGTCCTCGTCCGCCGACGTCGCCGGCGCGGTCGGCCAGGTGTCGGGCGCGTTCGTGACGATCCTGTTCGTGATGGCGGGCGGGCTGGTGGTGATCGCGGGGATCGACCTGCCGATCCAGATCGTCCGGCTGCTCCGCAAACTGCGCATGACCAGACAGGAAGTGCGCGACGAGCACAAGGAGACCGAAGGCTCGCCTGAAGCCAAACAGAATCTGCGTCAGCGCCAGCGCGAAATGAGCCGGCGGTCGGTGCGGAAAGCCGTGGCCTCGGCGCATGTCGTGCTCACCAACCCGACGCACTTCTCGGTTGCGTTGCGCTATGACCGCGATACCGACGCCGCTCCGGTGGTCGTCGCCAAGGGCCGCGGCGTCACCGCGCTCGCGATTCGCGATGTTGCAGGCGACGAACAAGTGCCGATCCTCGAATATCCCGCACTTGCCCGCGCGGTCTATTACACCAGCCGGGAAGGGCAGGAGGTCCGCGACGACCTCTACGCCGCGATCGCGACGGTGCTGGCGTTTGTCTTCAACCTCGACAAGCGCGCCGCGGCCGCGCAGCCGATGGTCGACGTTCCGGCCACCGCGCGCTTCGACGAAAACGGCGTCCGGCAGTGACGAATCCGCTAAAAATTGTGGATTTCCGGCCGTTCAATGAACCGACGCGCGCGGAGATTTCACAGTGACCACGACCCCTACCAGCACCAGCAGTGCGACGGCCTCCGCCGCGCAGGCGTTGTTCACTTCGCTGTCGAGCGGATCGGGGGTCGACACCAATGCGCTGGTGACATCGCTGGTCCAGGCGCAATTCGCCGCCAAATCCGACGCGCTGACCAAGAAATCGGACGCCATCACGGCACAGATTTCGGGCGCATCGACGCTGATGAGCAACGTCAGCCAGTTCGCCGCAGCGCTCAAGACGCTGGCGACCGGCGGCACGCTCCAGACGCAGCCGGTGTCGTCAAACACCGGCGCTCTCACCGCGAGCGCGTTGTCGGGCGCCAAGCTGTCGGGGCTGTCATCGTCGATCGCCATCGCACAGCTTGCCAGCGGCCAGGTCGCGCGGACCACCACCCCCGTCGCGACGCGGACTACCGCGCTCGGCACGGGCCAGCTGACGCTGACGTTCGGCGCCGCGACGTACGACTCGACTCCTGCGATGACCAGTTTCACGGCAGGAGCGGGCGCGCCGGTGACGATCGATATCGTCGCGGGTTCCGAAAATCTCGACGGCATCGCCGCGGCGATCAACGCCAAGGCCGCCGGCGTCACCGCTTCGGTCGTCACCGACGCCGACGGCGCCGCCTATCTCTCGCTCAAGGGCGCGAGCGGCGCGACGCAGGCGTTCACGCTCACCGCCACCAGCGATCCGACCGGCAATCTCGCCCAGCTCAACGTCGGCGTGGGCGCGACCGGCACCGCATTGACCGCCGGCGCGCAGAACGCTCGGCTGACGGTCGACGGCGTTACCGTCGAGCGCGGATCGAACACGATCGACGACCTCGTCGCAGGCGTGAAGCTTCAGTTGACGGGCGTCACCACGACGACTCCCGTGTCGCTGACCAGCACCACGCC
>JAFEEZ010000347.1 GCA_018240825.1 Pseudomonadota bacterium
CCAGGTCGCGCTGCGTCGCCATCGGCTTCGACGCGACGATCTCGATCTTGCCGGGCCGCCCCTCCGAGTGAAACAGCAATGCTTCGCGGTCGGAAAACTGGACGGATTTTTCTTCGGTCATCGGGCGGCCTCTCTGTTGGTCCGTCTTTAGGAGAGGTGTCCCGATAAGGAAACCAGCTTGCCCCGTCCTGTCGCGGGCGAATTGCGAACCGCGGGCGAGCCGAAGGGGCAAATTCCACACAGCTTACCCACAGCAAAGCCGCAAAACGGGATTTGCGCCCCGGCGGGGCTAGGCTAACCCGACGCTCGATGGCCGACGCCGCCCCCACTCCGATGATGGCGCAGTATCTCGCGCTCAAGGCCGAAGCCGGCGATTGCCTGTTGTTCTATCGGATGGGCGATTTCTTCGAACTGTTCTTCGACGACGCGAAGGTCGCGAGCGCCGTGCTCGACATCGCGCTGACCGCTCGCGGCGAGCATGGGGGCGAGAAGATCCCGATGTGCGGCGTGCCGGCGCATGCCGCGGTCGGCTACCTCCAGCGGCTGATCAAGGCGGGGCACCGCGTCGCGATCGCCGACCAGACCGAAAGCCCGGCCGACGCGAAGAAGCGCGGCGGGTCGAAGGCGCTGGTCGCCCGCGCGATCGTGCGGGTGGTGACGGCGGGGACGCTGACCGACGAAGCGTTGCTCGACGCGCGCGCGGCGAACTGGTGCGTCGCGATCGGCGAAGCGGCCGGCGGTGTCGGGCTGGCGGCGGCGGACGTGTCGACGGGGCGGTTCGAAATTGTCGAGGTTGCCGTAGACCAAGTCCCGTCGGAGCTGGCGCGGCTGGGCGCGGCGGAAGTCGTCGCGGCGGAGGACAGCGGCTGGCCGGCGACGTCATTCCGCCCCCGCAGCGAATTTGACAGCACCGCCGCCGAGGCGCGGCTGAAGCGCGTCTACGGCGTCGCGACGCTCGACGGGTTCGGGCAGCTGAGCCGCGCGGGTCTCGCGGCGGCGGGGGGGCTGGTCGCGTACCTGGAGCACACCGCGAAGGGCGCGCTTCCCTTTCTGCGTCCGCCGCGCATCGCGAGCGCGGCGCAGACAATGTCGATCGACGCCGCGACGCGCGAGAGCCTGGAGCTGACCCAGACGCAGGCCGGCCAGCGCAAGGGCAGCCTGCTCGACGCGGTCGATCGCACGGTGACGGGCGCCGGCGCGCGATTGCTCGCGGCCGATATCGGCGCGCCGTTGATGGACAATGCGGCGATCGAAGCCCGGCTCGACCTCGTCCAACGCTTCCACGACGATGGCGGCTTGCGCGAGAGTCTGCGCGCGACGCTGCGCAGCCTGCCCGATATCGGCCGCGCGCTCGGGCGGATCGCGGCCGGGCGCGGCAGTCCGCGCGACCTGGGCCAGCTGCGCGACGGGCTCGACGGCGCTTGGTTGCTTGGCGAGCGGATCGATGCGCTGGCCGATCTGCCTCCGCTCCTCGCCGAGATCGCGCCTCGGCTGCGCGGGCATGGCGCGTTGATCGACCTCTACAAACGCGCGCTGACGCCGATGCCGCCGATCGACGCGTCGGACGGCGGCTATATCGCCGACGGGTATGACAGCGCGCTGGACGACTTGCGCGACGTCGGCGCGGGCGGCAGGCGGGCGATCGCGGCGCTTGAGGCCGAATATCGGGCGCGAACAGGCGTCGCGTCGCTCAAAATCCGGCACAACGGCGTGCTCGGCTACCATGTCGAGGCGCCCGCCAGGGCTGCCGATCCGCTGATGGCGGCCGACAGCGGATTCACCCACCGCCAGACGCTGGCCGGGGCCGTGCGGTTCAACGCACCTGAGCTCCACGAACTGGCGATGAAGGTGACGCAGGCGGGCAGCCACGCGCTCGCTGCCGAGGCGGCGCATCTCGAAGAGCTGACCCAGGCAGCGCTGGCGAACCGCGAGGCGATCGCGGCGACGGCCGATGCGCTGGCGCGGCTCGACGTCGCGGCGGGTCTCGCCGAACGCGCCGCCGAAGACGGCTGGGCGCGGCCGCGGCTGGTCGATGACGCCTGTTTCGAGATTTCGGGGGGACGCCACCCCGTGGTCGAAGAGGCGGTCCGTCGCACCGGCGAGCGCTTCGTCGCCAACGATTGCCATCTGGCCGAAAATAACCGGCTTTGGCTGGTCACCGGCCCGAATATGGGCGGCAAATCGACGTTTCTGCGCCAGAACGCGCTGATCGCGGTGCTCGCTCAGGCCGGCAGCTACGTTCCGGCGACAAGCGCCACGCTCGGCCTCGTCGATCGCCTGTTCAGCCGCGTCGGCGCGTCGGACAATCTCGCGCGCGGTCGCTCCACCTTCATGGTCGAGATGGTCGAAACCGCCGCGATCCTGGCGCAAGCGACGCCGCAGTCGTTCGTCATTCTCGACGAGGTCGGGCGCGGCACCTCGACCTATGACGGCCTCGCCATCGCCTGGGCGGTGGTCGAGGCGATCCATGAGGACAATCGCTGCCGCTGCCTGTTCGCAACGCACTATCACGAACTGACGCGCCTCGCGGAGCGCTGCGACGCGCTCACGCTCCACCATGTCCGCGCGCGCGAATGGAAGGGCGACCTGGTCCTGCTTCACGAGGTCGCCGACGGCCCGGCCGACCGCAGCTACGGCCTCGCCGTGGCGCGACTTGCCGGTTTGCCGCCGGCGACGATCGCGCGCGCCAAGGCGGTGCTCGCCAGGCTCGAGGCGGGCCGCGCCAGGACGGGCGGGTTGGCGGCCGGACTCGACGATCTCCCCCTGTTCGCCGCCGCCATCGAGGCGGAGGAAGAAGAATGCGACGCGATCCGCGCCGAGGTCGAGGCGCTCGATGTCGACGCGCTGACGCCGCGCGACGCTCTCGACGTTCTGTACCGTCTCAAGACTCTCACCCGCGGCAACTGAACCCGGATTGTTGCACCGCAGAGACAATGGTGCGATCCTCGCCACGGCGGGGAGAGACGACTCATGGAAATCCAGGCTGGGCTTTTCCCGGCGTCCGGGCCGGGAATGCTGGCGATGCCGACGCCGTCGCTCGCGGCGGCGGGCCCCACCTTGCGCACGGCGCGTGAGCGGATGGGCATGACCTTGCAGGACGTCGCGGGCGAAACCCGGATTGCGGTCCGGCACCTGTCGGCGATCGAGGAAGGCCGGTTCGAGGGATTTGCCGCATCGGTTTATGCGATCGGCTTCGCGCGTAACTATGCGCGAATCGTCGGCGTGTCGCGCGACTGGATCACCGACTGCCTGCGCGATGCGATTACCGCACAATTCGATGCGCGCGACCGCTTCGACCTCGGTTGGAGCGGCCAGCCGGCGCGGCGTGTGCGGGGGTTCAAACGCCGCTAGACGCGTGACGGAGCGGATTTTCGCTCCTATCCTCGGATGATGTCCTCGCGCTTCGCCAATCTGCCGCATCGTCGCGCGATCATCGACCGCCGCGCTTTGGCGGAGACGCTCGCCGCCATCGACGGCAATGACCGGGGCAAGCTTCGCCCGGCCGCGACCGGGGTGCTGAAAGCGGCGCTGATCGCGGGGCGCGCCGAGATCGAGGCGCGGCTGATCGCACACCCGTCGCGCGGGCTGGAAATCGCCGCCAGCCAGGCGTTCCTGATCGATCAGATCGTGCGCCTGCTCTACGATTTCACGACGCAACGGCTCTATCCGCTGAGCAATCCCACCGCCGCCGAACGGCTGACGCTGATCGCGGTCGGCGGTTACGGGCGCGGCGAAATGGCGCCCTATTCGGACGTCGACATTGCGTTTCTGACGCCGTGGAAGGAAACGCCGTGGCATGAGCAGGTCGTCGAGACGATGCTCTATTCGCTGTGGGATCTGGGGCTCAAGGTCGGGCAATCGGTGCGCGGCATCGACGAAATGGTGCGTCAGGCGAAGGGCGACGTGACGATCCGCACCGCGTTGCTCGAGGCGCGGTATGTGTGGGGCGACCAGGATTTATATGACGAGGCGGCGCGGCGCTTCAAGGCGGAGGTCCAGGGCGGCACCGAGCGCACGTTCATCGCCGAAAAGCTCGCCGAACGCGACGCGCGGCACAAAAGGATGGGCGACACGCGCTACGTCGTCGAGCCTAACGTGAAGGAAGGCAAAGGGGGCTTGCGCGACCTTCACGCGCTCTTCTGGATCGGCAAATACGTCTACAACGTCCAGACCGCATCGCAGCTGGTCGAAACCGGCTTGTTCTCCACGGCCGAATACGCGCAATTCCACCGCGCCGACAATTTCCTGTGGGCGGTGCGTTGCCACCTCCACGCGATCGCGGGTCGCGCCGAGGACCGGCTGACTTTCGACATGCAACGCGACATCGCCGAACGGATGCGCTTCGCCGACCGGCCCGGCAAGTCCAGGGTCGAACGTTTCATGCAATACTATTTCCTGCAGGCGAAGGCGGTCGGCAATCTGACCGGAGTGTTTCTCGCGCATCTTGACGAGAAATTTGCCGCACGCGGACGACGATTCGGGCTGCCGACGCTCAGACGGCGGCCGTCGAAGCTCCGCGGCTTCGTACTCGACCGCGGACGACTGGCGTTGCCGAACGA
>JAFEEZ010000348.1 GCA_018240825.1 Pseudomonadota bacterium
ACGACCGCGCCGCCAGCTTCCCGCGCGGACGCGCTCGCCGACGCCGCGACCACCGCGACGATGCAGAAGCAACTCCAGGCGATCGATCTCACGCAATCGAAAGTCGTTCTGCCCGACGCAGTCGCCCAGGCCGTGCGCGGCTTGCAAGCCGAGCTCACGACCAAGCTCAATACCGTCAACCTCTCGGCAGGCTGGGTTCCGGCCAAGAGCCTCAACCCGGCTCTCCGCGCGCAAACCGCGGACTTCATCATCTATTCGGCGATTACGACGATCGCGCGCCGGCCCGATCATCCCAACACGTCATGGACGGAGAACTGGCCCTTCGAGCCCTCCGTCGGCAACGCGCCGACGACCAACACCTTCCGATGGACGTGGATCAGCTTCTGCTTCACCTTCTTCGCGATGGGCTTCGTGCTGTGGCTGTACCGGGCCTATCTCGACCATCCCGACGACGCGCCGATGGAACGCGGGCTCGCCACCTATCGCGCGCTGACGCCGAGTCAGATCAAAACCGGCAAATATTTCATCGTCGTCGCGCTCGTCTTCCTCGCTTCGCAAGGCGCGGGTGCGATCATGGCGCATTCCTATTACGAGCGCGAATATTTCTACGGCATCCAGCTCAATTATATCCTGCCGTTCAATTTCCTGCGCAGCTTCCATTTGCAGGCGCCGATCATCTGGATCGGGCTCGGCTGGATCGCGAGCGGGCTGTTCATCGCGCCCGCGATCGCTGGCGGTCGCGAAGCGAAGGGGCAGGGCGTTCTGGTCGACCTGTTGTTCTGGGTGTCGCTGTTCGTCGTCGCCGCCGCATTGGTCGGCAACTATCTCGGCATCCAGGGGTTGATCGACAAAGGCTGGTTCTGGTTCGGCAACCAGGGCCTGTCGTACATCCAGCTCGGCCGGTTCTGGCAAATCATGTTCTTCGTCGCGCTCCTAAGCTGGAGCGGCCTCATGTTTCGCGCGCTCTGGCCGAGCCGCGACACGTTGGTCGAAGCGACTCGCCAGTTCTGGAGCGGACGCATCCGGCTCGAACATCTGATCTGGGCGGCGACGATCAACGTGGCCGTTCTCTATATCTTCGGCATGATCCCGCTCACCGGGATCGAGAAGAGCTTCACCATCACCGATTTCTGGCGCTGGTGGGTGGTCCACCTGTGGGTGGAGCAGTCGTTCGAGTTCTTCGCGGTGGCGATGAGCGCTTACCTTCTGATGTCGCTCGGGCTGGTGTCGCGAAAGCTCGCCGAACGCTCCGTCTATCTCGAACTCATCCTGATCTTTCTCGGCGGCGTGCTCGGCACCGGGCATCACCTCTATTGGGGCGGGGGGCCGAGCATGTGGGTGCCGCTCGGCACGATGTTCTCGTTCATCGAGGTGCTGCCGCTCGTTCTTCTCATCCTGGAGGCGATCTCGCAGCACCGGCTGATCAGGGGCGTGGCGGCGTTCGATTACGGGCTGGCCTATCTCTACATCCTGGGGTCGGCGTTCTGGAATTTCGTCGGGGCGGGCGTATTCGGCGGCGGCACGCTCAACGCGCCGTTGGTCAATTATTACGAACATGGCACGTTCCTGACCCTCAACCACGCGCACACGTCGCTGTTCGGGGCGTTCGGCCTGCTCGCTTTGGGGCTGATCTATTTTTGCCTGCGTTATCGGGCCGGGCCGAATGCAGTGTTCAGCGAGCGGCTCGGTCGCATCGCGTTCTGGTGCTACAACCTGGGTTTGGTGATGTGGATATTCCTCCACTTCTTTCCGATTGGCTGGCCACAGCTCGACGCGGTGTACGAACATGGCCTGGCGTGGGCGCGCAGCCAGAAATTCTACGACACGACGCTGTTCTGGCAATGGATGCGCTTGCCCGGCGACGTCGTATTCTCGTTCGGCGCGGTGCTGATGTGCTGGGATTTTCTGGTGAAGCTGCGCCGGCCGGGTGCGGACCGCAGTCATGCGCCGCTGGCGGACCCCGCCGAATGAGGGCAGCGCGAACCCAATGACGGCGCGGCGGACAAGGTCGGGGGAGGAGCTGCTCCAGCTGCGTCGGCGGCGGATGGCGGCGTCCCCGCCGATCCTGCGGGGCGGTTTTCGGCCGTTCTTCCTTGCAGCAGGCCTGTGGGCGGTCGCGGCGATCGCGTTGTGGATCTTCTCGCTCAACGGAGACATCGCGTTTCCGCGCGGGCTCGACCCTCTCGCCTGGCATCGCCACGAAATGGTGTTCGGGTTCGCGGGCGCGGCGGTGGCCGGATTTTTGCTGACCGCAATACCCAACTGGACCGGACGGTTGCCGATCGCGGGCTTGCCGCTGGCGGCGCTGGTCGCTCTCTGGATTGCGGCGCGCCTTGGCCTGCTGGTGCTGCCGGCACGGTTCATACCCGTTGGCGCCGTCCTGGACGTCGGGCTCTACGCAGCCCTGGCGGCGTTCGCGATGCGTGAGGTCGTGGCGTCCGGCAACCGCAACCTGCCGGTTTCATTGCTAGTATTGTTGTTCGGTGGCGCGGACGCGCTCGATCACCTGGCCATGGCGGGCGCCGCGACCGACGACCTGCTCGGCATCCGCTGCGGGCTTTCGATCCTGATGATCATGATTTCGGTAATCGGGGGCCGGATCGTTCCGTCGTTCACCCGCAACTGGATGGTGAAGCAAGGGCTGACCGGTCGCCTGCCCGGCCAGCCCGGGCGCTATGACATGGCGACGATCGCCGTCACCGCGGCGGCATTGCTGGGCTGGATCGCGCGACCGTCGGCGACGGCCGTCGGAGCGGCGTTGGTCGCCGCCGCCTTGTTGCAGACGGCGCGGCTGGCGCGTTG
>JAFEEZ010000349.1 GCA_018240825.1 Pseudomonadota bacterium
CGGGTTCTGATGCTATCGCTGGGCTTGGTGGACAACCGCCGGATCGTCTTTCAAGAAAGGGATGAGGGATGCGTAGACTGATCTGGGCGGTGGTGGCATCGGCAGCGGTAACGACGATGGCGCCGGCGATCGCCGCCGCCCAACCGGCGGCGACCGCCGCTGACACGCGCGCCGTGGTCGCGGTCCTGGCCCGATACAAGGCGGCGATCGAGCAGCTCGATCCGCGCGGCACCGAGCGCCTGTTCGCAGCCGACTCGCGGATCTTCGAGTCCGGGGGCGACGAGGGCACCTACGCCCACTATCTAGAGCACCACCTCACGCCCGAGCTCGGCGACTTCAAGTCGTTCGCGTTTTCGGAATACAGGATCGACGTCCGGTTCGTGGACGGCGCGGCGCTGGCAACCGAGACCTACCGATACCGCATCGTGCCAAAGACCGGCGACGCCGCCGAGCGGCTGGGCGTGGCTACCAGCGTGCTACGCAAGACCGGGGGCGAATGGCGCATCGTGTCGATGCACAACAGCGCGCGGCGGCCGAAGGCGTCCTGACGAAATCGAGGGCAGCCGTCCGTCAATCAGGGAGAAGAGGCGTGGAAGACATGAAAGGCATGAAGAACGGCTACGTGAGCCTCGCCGTCCAGACCGCCATCAGCGCGGTCATCATGTATCTGGTGATGTTCGTCATGATCGACGGGCTCGGCAGCTTCTACAACAACCTCAACATGGTCTACATGACGCTCATGATGGTCGCCCCGATGGTCGTCCTCATGATCCTTGCGATGGGACACATGTTTCCGGACCGAAGGGCCAACGCCGCGATTCTCGCCGCGTCGGCGATTGCGTTTCTCGGATCGTTCGCGCTGATACGCACGCAGACCACGATCGGCGATACCGCCTTCCTGCGCTCCATGATCCCGCACCATTCCGGCGCGATCCTGATGTGCCAACAGGCCAAGCTCGAAGATTCGGAGGTGAAACGCCTGTGCGGCGAGATCATCAAGTCACAGCGGAACGAGATCGATGAAATGAAGGCGATCCTACAGCGCCTGTGACTCTGCACCGCATCGTAGGTCGGCCAGGACGAAGAGATCCAGAAGCGCGGCAGTCAGGCAGCTGCGGTCGGCCAACCCCCTATCTTGCGCAGCAGCGTGCGTGGTGCGCATCTCTTAACTCGACACTCCAACCGATCGGACCGAAATGGCTTCCGCTTCACTGAGCATCGGCAAGCTCGCCGCAGCCACCGGCACCAAGGTCGAGACGATCCGCTATTACGAATCGATCGGCCTGCTGTCGGCGCCCGAGCGCACAGCGGCCAATTATCGCGTCTATTCGCCCGACCATCTTGCCCGGCTGAGCTTCATCCGCCGTGCCCGCTCACTTGGCTTCTCGCTGGAACAGGTCCAGGCGCTGCTCGGGCTCGCCGACCAGAAGGACAGGTCGTGCTCGGCCGTCGATCTGATTGCGCGCGAGCATCTGGCCGACATCGATCGCAAGCTCGCCGACCTCACGATGCTGCGTGCGGAACTGGACAGCCTGATCGTGCAGTGCGGTCACGGGACGGTGTCCGAATGCCGCATCATCGAGTCGCTCGGGCCGCAGGGCGCGAAGGAGAATGCCTAGCTCGCAACTGCGGCGCTATTGCAACTAACTTGCAAATACCGCTTGACCCTCTAGTCGCTAGAACCTCTATCGGACGCGGATGCCATCGTTCGTCCGCCCACGAGTCCGCCACCTGCCATCGTCCGCGCGGCGCATGGCGCTTCGCCTGATTGCGATTCTGGCCCTCTCCCTTGGCCCGCTCGGCAGCGTCGCCGCCCACGCTCAAGGCGCCGACGTGCCGACGGCTTGGCGCCTGCTCGACTACGTGGCGGTGGACTATGCGGGCGCCGTCACTGACGGCAAGATCAAGAGCGCGTCCGAATACGCCGAGATGACGGAGTTCGGCTCCTCCATCTCGGAGCGGATCGCCGCGTTGCCGCCATCGTCGGCGAAGGCCGGACTGGTTGCGGGTGCCGCAAACCTCAAAGCAGTCATCGCGGCGAAGGGCCGGCCCGAGGACGTCGCGCGCCTCGCACACGGCTTGGCGGCCGACCTGCTCAAGGCATATCCCATCCCGCTCGCGCCGGCCCGTGCCCCAGACCTGTCGCGTGGCGCCGCACTGTTCGCGCAGAACTGTGCGAGCTGCCACGGCTTGAACGGCGACGGGCGCGGCCCCGATGCAGCGAAACTCGCCACGCCGCCGATCGCCTTCGCGGACATCGGTCGAGCGCGGCAGCGCAGCCCGTTCGCGCTCTATCAGGTGATCCTCCAGGGCATCGACGGCACCGCGATGCAGAGCTTCGGATCGCTGCCGTCCGACGACCGCTGGGCGCTCGCCTTCTACGCCGGCCGCTTCGCGTTCAGCGACGCGATGGCCGCCGAGGGGGAGCGGATCTGGAAGAGCGACGCCTCGGTCCGACAGCGCATTCCCGACCTCGCCACGCTGGCGGGCCTGACGCCGCAGGCGCTCGCCGCACAGATCGGCCAGCCTGAGGCGGACGCCGTGATCGCCTATCTCAGGCGCCATCCGGAGGCGGTGATGCAGCCTGCGGCCGGATCGCTTACGGTCGCCCGTGCGAAGCTGGCGCAGAGCGTGGCGGCATACAGGGCTGGCGACCGCCTGACGGCGCGGGAGCTCGCGCTGTCCGCCTATCTCGACGGCTTCGAGCCGATCGAGCCGACGCTCACCGCCCGCGACGCCACGCTGATGGGCCACATCGAAGGCGCGATGGGCGAGTTCCGCGCCGCGATCCAGCAGGGGCGGCCTGCCGACGAGCTCGCCACGCGCGTCCAGGTCCTGAACGGGCTCTTCGACGACGCCGACGCCGCACTGTCGCCGGACGCCGCGAGCAGCGCATCAACCTTCCTCGGCGCGTTCACGATCCTGCTGCGCGAGGGCCTCGAGGCGCTTCTGATCGTCGTCGCGATGATCGCGTTCCTGCGCAAAGGCGATCGCACCGACGCATTGCCATACGTCCATGGCGGCTGGATCGGCGCCTTGCTCGCCGGCGGCGCCACCTGGGCGGTCGCGACCTACGCCATCGGGATCAGCGGCGCGAGCCGGGAACTGACCGAAGGCTTCGGATCGCTGCTCGCCGCCGTCGTCCTGCTCTCGGTCGGCATCTGGATGCACGGCAAGGCCCAAGCGGACCAGTGGCAGCGCTACATCCGCGAGCGGATGTCGCACGCGCTGTCGCGACAATCCTCTTGGTTCCTGTTCGGCCTCGCGTTCGTCGTCGTCTACCGCGAGGTGTTCGAGACGATCCTGTTCTATGCCGCCCTGTGGACGCAGGGTAACGGCGGCATGCTGCTCGCCGGTGCCGGATCGGCGGTCGCGCTGCTCGGCCTGATCGCCTGGGCCATGCTGCGCTACAGCCGCGACCTTCCGATCGCCAAGTTCTTCACCTACAGCGCCTGGCTCATGGCGGCGTTGACGGTCGTGCTGGCCGGAAAGGGCGTCGCCGCGTTGCAGGAGGCCGGGATCATCGACATCGCGCCGCTCGCTGGCGGATTGCGCATAAGCATGCTCGGCATCTTCCCGACCTGGCAGTCGGTCGCGGCCCAAGCAGCGATGCTGGTCGCCGTGGCGGCAGGGTTCATCCTCAACCGCCGGCGGGCCGTCGCCACCGCGCGATGAAACATCGCGTGGCGAAGGGCCAGTTAGCGCTTGACCCTGTAGCGGCTACAGGGTGCATGGCCGACACATGACGTCGAAACGAGCGATCCGCCATGGCCTGTAGCAGCTGCGCGAGCGACGCACCCGCCCAGCCGGACCCCCGCTGGCGGCGCGTGCTGTGGATCGCGCTCGCGATCAACCTGGCGATGTTCGCCGGCGAGATATTCGCCGGCATCGCGTCGGGCTCGCGCTCGCTCCAGGCCGACGCGCTCGACTTCCTCGGCGATGCCGCCAACTACGCTATTAGCCTCGGCGTCGCTGGCCTCGCATTGCGCTGGCGGTCGCACGCCGCGCTGCTCAAGGGCGGCACGATCCTGGCGTTCGGCCTCTACGTGCTCGTCACGACGCTCGCCGCGGCGTTCGGGACGCGGGTGCCGCATGGCGAGACCATGGGCGGGGTCGGCATCCTGGCGCTCGTCGCCAACGGGACCGTCGCGCTGATGCTGTTCCGCTACCGCACGGGCGACGCGAACATGCGGTCGGTCTGGATCTGCTCGCGCAACGACGCGATCGGCAACCTCGCGGTGGTCGCCGCAGCTGTCGGCGTGCTGGGCACCGGCACGCAGTGGCCCGACCTCGCGGTAGCGGCGATCATGGCGACGCTCGGCGTTTCGGGCGGGCTGCAGATCATCCTTCAAGCAAAGGCTGAACTGAGTTCCGGCATGGGAGAGGCCGAACTCATCGCCGCGCCTGGGCTTCCCAAAATCGCCGCCGAGTAGCGGTCCTCAGAATGCAGGCGCTAACCTACGCGGTATTTCCCCTGCTCGCCGTCCTAGCGGGCGCAGTCGTCGCGGTGCTGCGCCCGCCGGGCCCAAAGCTGTCCGGCGCGATCCAGCATCTCGCCGCGGGCGTCGTCTTCGCCGCCGCGGCGGCTGAGATTCTGCCGCAGGTCGTCCATGCCGGGTCCCCGGCCGCGACGCTAATCGGCGGTGCCGCAGGCGTGGTGGCGATGCTGTCGCTGAAGTCGCTCGAGGGCCGCTTCGAGGGGCCGCTCGGCATGCTCGGGGCGGTAGGCACCGACATCCTCATCGATGGGCTGGTGCTCGGGCTTGCGTTCATCGCTGGGGCCAAGGCCGGCATCCTTCTAACGGTGGCGCTGACGCTGGAGGTGCTGTTCCTCGGCGTGACGGTGACTGAGGAGCTGGGGGAGACGGTGCGGTCAAAGATAAGGATCGTCGCCACCACCGTCGGCCTCGGACTGCTGCTGCCGGTCGGCGTGCTGTTGGCGACACCGATCGCCGGTTTCCCACCGGCGGTCATCGCCGGGTTCCTCAGTTTCGGACTGATCGCGCTGCTCTATCTTGTCACCGAGGAGCTGCTGGTCGAGGCGCACGCCAAGCCGGACAGCCCCCTTATCAGCGCGATGTTCTTCGTCGGCTTTCTGGGGCTTCTGCTGCTGGAGGAGGTCATGGGTTGAGGCTGATCGTTTCTGGAAAAAACGCCGCTGCGCCAGCGCGAGACTGTAACCGAGAGCATCCGGCGCGCGAAAACGGTAGAACTTGGTTCGATTGACAGCCTGACCCGAAAACCACAGGATGAAGACGTGAAGCGCATCGCCACCCTGCTCCTCCTTCTGGGAGTGATCGTCGGCCTCGCCGGCCGGCCGGTGCAGGCAGCGACGCCGCCGATGGCCGCGATGAGCATGGCGAAGACGTCGCAGGCCGACATGTCGGCGATGCCAGACTGCATGGCGAAGATGTCGAAGGACGCCGAGCACAAGCCCTGCAAGTGCGGCATGGGCGGATGCATTGCGATGATGGCCTCGGGCGCCAGCCTGATGCTCGCCGACGGAACTTCCGCGATCGCCCCCGGCGTCGCGAGCCAGCGCCTGGACCGACCCTCGGCCATAGCGGCTCTGCACGGCAGGACGACCGCTCCGGAACCCGAGCCCCCCACACTCCTTGGTTGAACCGAACGGCGCCGGAATGCGCCCCGCCGCGTCGTGCTCAGCACGCGCAGCAGGGTGACCGTCCGACGCTCCACCGCGTCAAGATCAAGGAAACCACCATGAACACCTACATCAGCGCCGCCGCGATGGCGGCCGCGCTTGCCTCGTCCGCCTCCGCGGTCCCGGCCTTCGCCGACACGACCCCCACCACGCAGACCGGCCACTTCGAGTGGCGAACGCCGCCGTCCTACGGTCCCCGCGCGCCCACGCGCGCGCCAGTCCGCGTGTGGGTCGGCGACGCCAAGCCCGCCGCCTCGGCCTGCGACTGCCCGATGATGCGCGGCGTCCAGGCGCAGGCATCCACCTGCATGGACATGTCAGCGACGGATCGCGCCGATCCAAGAGGCTGAACGGCCGTCGATTCGGGGCGTAGCCGGTGGTCAGATCCATCGGCTGCGCTTTCCGCGCGATAGACCGCGTCCGCTTCCCATCCATCGGGAGACCGTGATGAAGGCACTATGCACATTGCTGCTCGGCGCGGCGCTGCCATCGGCGGCGCTGGCCGGACCGCTGACGTTCGACGACGCACTGGCCAAGGCGAAGGCGGGCGCCCCCTCGGTGAAGGCCAAGGCGCTGAGCGCCGACGCGACGCGCTCGGCCCGCATCGCCGCCGGCCAGCTACCCGATCCAAAGCTCGCGCTCGGGATCGACAGCTTCCCGATATCGGGGCCGCTGGCATTCCAACCCTCGCGCGATAATTTCACCTGGGCGAGGGTCGGCATATCGCAGGACATCCCCAACCTCGCCAAGCGCCGCGCCCAGCGGGGGCGGGCCGACGCCGAAATCGCGGTCGCCGACGCCGGGACGCTCGTC
>JAFEEZ010000034.1 GCA_018240825.1 Pseudomonadota bacterium
CGCGCGGCTGCAGTCGGCCAACGACATCGCACGCCGAGCGGGCGGACCGCATTTCGAGGTGCTCCAGCCCGAATACAACCTCGTCAGCCGTCACAAGTTCGAGGGCGAGCTTCAGGATTATTGCGTCGAGCACAATATCGGCGTGCTGCCCTATTACGGCCTCGCTTCGGGCTTCCTGACCGGCAAGTACCGCTCGGCCGCCGATTTCGGAAAAAGCGTGCGCGGCCGGCGGATGCAGGCCTATCTCGACGGCAAGGGACCCGCGGTGCTCGCCGCGATGGACGAGGTGGCGAAGGAAACCGGCGCGACGCTGGCGCAGATCGCGCTCGCCTGGCTCGCCGCGCAACCCGGCGTCACCGCGCCGATCGCCAGTGCGACCAGCGTGAAACAGCTGGAAGAACTGCTGCCCGCGATGGAACTAGCGCTTACACCCGCACAACTCGAAACGCTCGACGCCGCCGGCGCGTGAGGCTGTATAGCGAGACGGCGCCCGCCCGAACCTATCCCAGCGCGCCCGCGAATGTGTCGCACTGCGCGGGGTCGCCGCTATCGATTCCGCGCTTCAGCCAGGTCATGCGCTGTTCCGATGTGCCATGGGTGAAGCTGTCCGGGACAACGCGGCCCTGGGTTTCGCGCTGGAGCGTGTCGTCGCCGATCGCCTTCGCTGCGGTCATGCCCTCGCCGAGATCGTCGGGGTCCATCCGGTCGCGGTTCTTCGCGGCCCACACGCCGGCGAAGCAATCGGCCTGAAGCTCGAGCATCACCGACAATTTGTTGCCGTCGGTTTCGCTCGATCGGCGCTGCAACGATGCGACGCGGTCGGACGTGCCGAGCAGGTTCTGGATGTGATGGCCGAATTCGTGGGCGATCACGTAATCCTGCGCGAAATCGCCCGACGCGCCGAACCTCTGCGCGAGTTCCTGGAAGAAGCTGGTGTCGAGATAGATGCCTTCGTCAGACGGGCAATAGAACGGCCCCATCGCCGATTGCGCGGCGCCGCAGCCCGATTGGCCGTTGCCGCTGTAGAAGACGAGCTTGGGTTGCTGGAACCGCTTGCCGTTTTGCGC
Source organism: Pseudomonadota bacterium (assembly GCA_018240825.1). Classification (GTDB taxonomy): domain Bacteria; phylum Pseudomonadota; class Alphaproteobacteria; order Sphingomonadales; family Sphingomonadaceae; genus Sphingomonas. The sequence goes on from JAFEEZ010000034.1 coordinate 1,068, forward strand.
GAACATCGCTTCCCAGGTCCTGTCGGCGGAACTGAACGCGTTGCACGCGGCCTTGCTGGCGGCGTCGACCGTGCAGCTCGCCGCCGCGCCCCTGCCGCCGCTGGCTTCGGTCGAGGCAGTCGATCCGCCCGGCATGCCTCCGCCGAGCATTTGCAGTCCGCCGCCAAACACCAGGAACAGTCCGGCCGCGATCGCGACGCCGAAACAACCGAAGCGGCTGAAAATCATCGGGAGAAACGCGAGCAGCAAACCGCCCCCTCCTCCGCCGAAGCCGCCAAAACCGCCGCCCGACCCGCGCTGGTCCTCGACATTGATGTTCGGGTCGAAATCGTCGAGCCGCATGGCATTCCCCTGGATCGTTATCGCACCGTATTGAATGCGCCGAGCGCGCCTCGGTTGCAATCGCCGACATGATCGGGTCTTGCGAGGGCAAAGTCACGCACGGAGTCGAACAATGTTTCTGAAGGGCAAGAGCGCGATCCTCACCGGTTCGACCTCGGGAATCGGCCTCGCCTACGCCAGGGCGCTGGCGGCCGAGGGCGCAGCGGTGATGATCAACGGGTTCGGCGACGCGACGGCGATCGAGGCAGAGCGGGCCGAACTGGCCGCGAAGAGCGGCGCCAAAGCGCTCTACGACGCGGCCGATATGACCCGGCCAGACCAGATCGCCGCGATGGTCGCGCGGTGCCATGATGAACTTGGCGGGCCCGACATCGTCATCAACAATGCGGGCAGCCAACACGTGGCGCCGATCGACGAGTTCCCGATCGACAAATGGGACGCGATCATCGCGATCAACCTGTCGAGCGCATTCCACGCCGTGCGCGCCGCCGTGCCGCACATGAAGGCGAAGAAATGGGGACGGATCATCAACACCGCGTCGGCGCACAGCCTCGTCGCAAGCCCCAACAAGTCGGCCTATGTCGCCGCCAAGCACGGCGTCGCGGGGATGACCAAGGCGCTCGCGCTCGAGGTCGCGACGCACGGCATCACCGCGAACTGCATCTCGCCCGGCTATGTCTGGACGCCGTTGGTCGAAAATCAGATCCCCGATACGATGAAGGCGCGCGGGCTGAGTCGCGAACAAGTGATGAATGACGTGCTGCTCGCCGCGCAGCCGACCAAGGAATTCGTGACGCCGGAACAGGTCGCCGCGCTCGCACTGTTCCTGTGCCGCGACGACGCGAAGGCGATCACCGGCGCGAATCTGTCGGTCGACGGCGGCTGGACCGCCGCCTGACACACGAAAATGCCCGCCGGGCTAACCCGACGGGCATCCTTTCCTCCCCAGGAAATCGTGCCGCCGCCCCGGGGGAGGGCGGCGGTCCGTCCTCAGCCGACGCGGCCGAGGCGGTGATAGAGGTTGGAAAACTTGGCCGACTTGGGATCGTCGGCGATCTGACGGACATAGGCCCCGACGGCTTCCTTCATCAGCCCGAAATCCTCAGTCGAGAAGACGGCGCGGACTCGTTGTGGTTCGCTCGGCATGTCGATTCCTTTACATTCTTCGCCAATCGCGCTGGCTATGGATTATTCATACACCTGAAGCACGGCAGCGGAACAATAGATCCGCCCTCGTGTCGCGTTTGGTTGTATGGACCTGTCCGACCTGCTAAAGTAATGTTGTAAATTCTTTACGAAGGGCAGGATGGCCGAGCGCAAGATACTGGCGGGGCATTCGGTGCGGCGGCTGCGGCGGCGCGAAGGGCTGACCCAGGCCGCGATGGCGGAGATGCTGACGATCAGCCCCAGCTACCTCAACCTCGTCGAAAAGAACCAGCGGCCGGTATCGGCGTCGCTGCTCGTCAAGCTGGCGGAAACGTTCGACTTCGATCCGCGCGCGCTCGCAGCGGGCGAACCGGGGGGCGGCGCGGCGGCGATTCGGCGGCGGCTCGCCGACCCGATGTTCGCGGACCTCGAAATCGACCGAAACGAGGTCGAAGAATGGCTCGCCGGCGCACCAGGCGGCGCCGAGGCGTTTGCCCGGGCATTCGACCGGATGGGCGTCGCGGCGGGGCCGGACGGCGCTGCGCCGGCATCCGACCCGATCGCCGAGCTTCGCCGCGAGATCGAACGGTGGCGCGGCCATTTCGCCGATCTCGACGCCGTGGCGGAGGCGTTGGCCGACGAACTGCGGCTCGGCGCTGGCGACCTGTACGGCGCCATCGCCGAGCGGCTGCGCGTCAAGCACCAGCTGACGATCCGCATCCTGCCGGTCGACGTGATGCCCGATCTGCTCCGTCGCACCGACCTTCACGCGCGGCAGCTCCAGCTGTCGGAAACGCTCGACCCGGCGAGCCGGACCTTCGCCGCCGCCTACCAACTCGCGCAGATCGAGGCGCGCGACGCGATCGAGGCATTGGTGCGCGGCGCGGGGTTCGCCGACCGTGCTGCGGAGCGCCTCTATCGCCGTTATCTCACCAGTTACTTCGCCGCGGCGGTGATGATGCCCTATGCCCGCTTCCTGCGCGCGTGCGAAGCGACCGGCTACGACCTCGAATTGCTCCAGCGGCGGTTCGGCGCGGGGTTCGAGCAAGTCGCGCACCGGCTGACCACGCTCCAGCGCGTCGGCGCGCGCGGGCTGCCGTTCTTCATGGTGCGGGTCGACCGTGCGGGACAGGCGTCGAAGCGCTTTTCGGGCGCCAGCGGATCGCCGCTGACCGACAGCGACGCGCGCTGCCCGCTATGGCGAGTCCATCACGCGTTCGACCGCCCCGGCGATATCGCTGTGCAGCTGGCCGAACTCGAGGATGGCGGGCGCTGGCTCACCTTGTCGCGCACCGTGACGCCGCAAGGGAGGCAATTCGGCGCGGTTCGGGCTGAGTTCGCGATCGGACTCGGCATCGCCGCCGATCTCGCCGGCAGCCTGACGGTCGCGCGAGGGCTCGACCTGCGGGGCGAGGCGACGCCGATCGGTCTCGGCTGCCGCGCGTGCGGCCGCGTCTGTCCGCAACGCAGCGCGCCGCCGGTGGGACGCGCGCTGCTGATCAACGAGCGCGAGCGCGGGGTCAGCGCTTTTACATTCGGCGGCGATTGATGGATGGCGCAACGATCCGCCGGCTAGACGTCGATGACGTGGGCACGATGCGCGGCATGCTCTCGATGTTCGGCGAAGCGTTTAAGGATCCCGCAGCCTATCGTCACGCACAGCCCCACGATACGTATCTGGCGCGGCTGTTGAGCCGGAAAACGCTCGTGGCGCTCGCGGCGATCGCCGAGGGCGAAGTAATCGGCGGGATCGCTGCGTATGTACTCGACAAGTTCGAACAGGTGCGGAGCGAGGTTTATATTTACGACCTTGCGGTCGCCGAGGCACAGCGCCGCCGCGGCGTCGCGACGGCGCTGATCGCTGAGCTTCGGGGGATTGCGGCGGACATCGGCGCATGGGTTATCTTCGTCCAAGCCGAATACGACGACGACCCGGCCATCGCGCTGTATGAAAAGCTCGGTGCGCGAGAGGACGTGATGCACTTTGACATTACGGTGCCGTGAGATCCGCCGCGGCAAAGCCGCGCCATCGGCCGGTTCGCGGGGCGACCCGCCGGCCGAACGAGCGCGTCGCCGACGCGAGCGGCGACCAGCTTCGCTAGCCGCCTCGCTCCGCCCTTACTCGACCGCCATCAACTGTCGTTGTTCGGCGGCTTTGGCGGCCGCGTCTTCGCGTTCGCTGCGCAGTTTCGAAGTTCGTTCGAGGCGTTCGGCCATTTCTTCCCAAGCCATCGCGGCGCGTTCGCAGCGGGCCTTGACGTTCTCGAGGCTGCTGGCGGCGGCGTTGGCGCGCTCCATCGCGGCGCGGTTGCGGTAGAGTTCGGGGGTGTCTGACATTCGATTCTCCGGTGTTGCGGAGGGCTGTAGCACAAATAGGCGGCGCGGCAGAATCGCGCCGCCTATCAGGTATTTAGACCGGTTATTCCGCAGCCATTTTCACGTTCGTCGCGGCCTGTTTCCCCCGTTTGTCGTTTTCCAGATCGTAAGTGACCCGGTCGTTCTTATTGAGCGTGTTGAGGCCGGTCGCTTCAAGCGCGGTGACGTGGACGAACGCATCCTGTCCTCCGCCGTCGGGGGCGATGAAACCATAACCCTTGTCGGCGTTGAAGAATTTGACGGTGCCGGTGGTCATATCGATAGTCCTTCTTTGTGACAGGGCGACCCGAATGCCGGGAGCCCGACGCCGCGGCTGCAGGGAAAGAAGGAGAGGAGCCGCAAAGCGCCGAAGACCGTCGATATGCGACTGTAGCGCGGACCATATGGGCGTTGAGGCGCGTAATTGCAAATCGCGGCGCTGAAAATAATTTACATCGACACACGCAATATTGCCCAATCGGCTACAACCAGACCCCACAATCGCATCTTATGCAGAGGCGCGTTCTGTAAATTGCACTACATCGCCGACCGCAAATCAGCGAGGACGAAAGCATCGTGACGTATCAGGAAACTATCGCGCAGACCGCGCAATCGATCGCCAGCCATCACGGCAGGTGGGACGGGATTAGCGCCGAAGCGGTCGCCCGGATGCGCGCGCAGAATCGCTTCCAGACCGGTCTCGACATCGCGCGCTACACTGCTGCGATCATGCGCCGCGACATGGCGGCGTACGAGATGGATCCGGCGAACTACACCCAGTCGCTCGGGTGCTGGCACGGCTTTATCGGCCAGCAAAAGATGATCAGCATCAAGAAGCATTTCGGCTCGACCGAGCGCCGCTACCTGTACCTGTCGGGCTGGATGGTCGCCGCGTTGCGCAGCGAATTCGGGCCGCTGCCCGACC
>JAFEEZ010000350.1 GCA_018240825.1 Pseudomonadota bacterium
ATCAGCGCTATAGTCGTGCAGATCATGGACGGTTCCTTTCATTCGAAGGAAAACGCAACGCAACGCACGTCGCGACTCTATAGAAACCTCCATTCGGCTTGCCAATTGCCCGCGTCCGCATCCGCCCGCTAACGGAGCGGCCGTTTTATGTGGCTGTGCGCTAGTAAAACTTCGCCAGCGTCAGTGCGCGGGTCGTACCGCCGCACAGCCGCAGCCGCACCACCCGGCCCGGGTTCCCGGCCGGCCACATCGCTATGGGATCGGAGCGATAGCCGGCCGAGACGGGTGCGCCGTCGATGCCGCAAATTTCCTCGCCGGGTTTCCAGCCGCCCGCCGCCGCCGGGCTGCCGCGCATGACGTGGAGAACGCGGAGGCGATTCTGTTCGGCGCCGAGCAGCAATCCGCTGGTCGAACGAAGCGGCGCGCGGTCGGTGGCGGCGGTGGCGGCCAGCACCATCCTTCCGGCGCCGGGGTCGAGCAGGACGCGAAAACGTTGCAGCAGACCGGCGCCGATCCGGCCGGACGCCCCCATGCGCGCCGAAAAGCCGCCGCTCGCCTCGATCATCGTTTCGGCCTGGCGCAGCGTTGCGTCGCCCACCGCGAGTTCGGGCAGCACGGTGAAATCCGACTGAACCGGACCGGCGACGCCGTAGGAGATGGTCGTGGTGGTGGGCGCGCGCGGGCCGCCGATCGTTGCCCAGGCGTCGGCCGATACCGCGACCGTTCCGCCGTCGCCGGTATCGACGATCATCGAGCGCAAGCGGGCGCCGCCGACCCGCACTTCGCTGATATAGAGGCCGGCGCGGTCGGACACGGTCAGCGGCGCGCTTGACCCGGCGAAGGGCAGACGGCCGCTCGGCAACAAGCGGAAGCGGCGCTGCGCGAAGTCGATGTCGAGCGCGTATTGGCGCAAAACATCGCCGCCGATCACGGCGTCGATTGCATCGCTGCCGCCGGTGGCGTCGGCGGGCAGGTCGATCACCCCCAGCCGGTCGCCGGTCCTGGTCAGCCCCCCGATCACGAGAGTCCGGCCGTCGACCACGCCCATCGCCACCGTCCCGCCGATCGCGGCCGCGGCGCCGCCATGGACGACGCGGAGTTGCGCGGCGGTGGCCCAGCGGCGCGAGATCACGGTCCGGTTGAAACCGGTGTCGAGCAAGGCGGTCGCGGCGCGGCCGTCGATCGTCATGCGGAAACGGATCTGGTTGCCCGGGGTCATCTCGAACGGCACCCATTGAGTTTCGGCGTCGGGGGCAAGGACGGAGCGGTCGGGCATCGGCGCGGGCAGGCCGGGCGCTATCGCCGCCGCCAGCGGGGCGGGCAACAGGAGCGCGAGCGGGAGCAGCCAGCGATGCATCGCGCAGGCTTACGGGACCCGCGCAAAAGTAAAAACGGCGTTAACCCTGATTAGCGGTTAACGAGACGCGGCGCGGCAAAGCCGCGCTACTCTGCCTTATCCGAATAAGCTTGTGCTCCGGCGAAGGCCGGAGCGTTGGCGGGCGCACGCGTTGATTGCCTACGCTCCGGCCTTCGCCGGAGCACGGGATTGGCGGACTGTAAAAATCGCGGCGCGGCAAAGCCGCGCCGTCGGTCCTCGCTGAAGCGAGGCCGGCCGCGCTTTTTTGCCGGGAGTGATTTATCTCCGCTAAATCGCTGCAAAAAGCTTACAAACAGGCTTCCAGGAACGCCTGGTCGAACCCGAACTGGCGCGCCTTTTCGATCGTGTAGGGGCGCAGGCCCATCGCGCGGTATTCGCCGACGATCTTGCCGTCGGACGACTCGTCGAGATACTCGAACTTGAACAGCTCCTGCGTCACGATGACGGGGCCTTCCATGCCGATCACCTCGGTGATGTTGGTCACCCTACGAGAACCATCGCGGAGGCGCTTGACCTGGACGATCATGTCGACCGAATCGGCGATCTGGCGCGAAATGGCTTCCTTCGGGATCTTGATGTCGCCCATCAGCACCATGTTCTCCATACGGCCCAGGCATTCGCGCGGGGAGTTGGAGTGGAGCGTGCACATCGACCCGTCGTGGCCGGTGTTCATCGCGGCAAGCAGGTCGAAACACTCCGACCCGCGAATTTCGCCGAGGATGATGCGGTCCGGCCGCATACGCAGCGCGTTCTTGACGAGGTCGCGGATGGTGATTTCGCCCTGGCCTTCAAGGTTGGCGGGGCGCGTTTCGAGCGGCAGCCAGTGCGGCTGTTGCAGGCGAAGTTCGGCCGCGTCCTCGATCGTCAGCACGCGCTCGCCCGGGTCGATCATCTTCGACAAGGCGTTGAGCATCGTCGTCTTGCCCGAGCCCGTGCCGCCCGAAATGACGATGTTGAACCGGCACGCCCCCGCAATCTTCAGCGCGGTCGCCATCTTCGGGCTCATCGACCCGAACCCGGCCATCATGTCGAGCGTGATCGGCTTGTCGGAGAACTTACGAATCGAGATCGCGGTGCCGCGCAGCGACAGCGGCGGCACGATCACGTTGACGCGGCTGCCGTCCTTGAGACGGGCGTCGGCGAGCGGCGTGGTCTGGTCGACGCGGCGGCCGACCGAGTTGCAGATGCGCTGTGCGATCTGGAACAGATGCTCCTCGTCGCGGAACTGGATCTGCGCGAGCTCGAGCTGGCCCTTGCGTTCGACGAAGGTCTGGTCGGGGCCGTTGACCATGATGTCGGAGATGTTGGGATCGGCCAGCAATTCCTCGAGCGGTCCCAGACCGAGCAGCTCGTCGACCAGCACCTTTTCGAGCGCGAACTGCTCGCGGCGGTTGAGCGTCAGCTTGAGCTCGGCGAGCACTTCGCCGATGATCGGGCGGAATTCCTCGGCCAGCTCGTCCTTGTTGAGCGTGGCGGCGGCTTCGGGATCGACGCGTTCGAGCAGGCGCGGCAGCACCTGTTCCTTGATCTTGTGGACCGACGCCTCGAACCCTTCGGCGCGCGAACTGCCCGAATCGGCGCTGGCGTTCTGACGATCGGCGAGGCGCTGCATCGCGTCGAGCTGGACGCCTGGCATGTTGCCTTGCGGAGCGGGGTCGGCGGGAGCGGCGAGCGGATCGGTTCCGCCGGGGAGCGGCGGGAATTGCTCGGCGACATCGGGCTCCGTCCTCGCGGGCCCTGGACCCTGCATCGGCTTGGCGACACCGAACGCCGGCCGTCCGGCCGGTCCAGCGCCCGTTCCATTGCGGCGCCCAAACGCGCTCATTCGATCGATCCCTTCATGGTTGAGACCGGTCGTAGAGGCGAAGCTTTGACAAATTGCTAACCAACGTCCGGGGCGGAAAAATCGGGAGAATGCGGCGCGCTATAGCCGCGCCACGATAGCGACGAGGTCTGCCTGCCGTTCGATATACATTTTACCGAAGATGGCCTTGAGATGCTGCTTCACGGTATAGTGCGCTATTCCAAGGCGAGTTGCGGCTTGCTCTACTGTATTGCCTTCGCCGACCAGCGCTGCGACCTCCGACTCGCGCGCGGTGAGCCCGAACAGCGACGCCAGCTCCCGGCGATGGACCCGCAGGGGTGCATCAAGGTCAACGAGAGTTATCAAGGCGGCGGGCCGGAAAATGTCGAAAATGTCTTCGCGAGGCGGAATCGGGATGGCGCGAAGCACCAGGCCGCGAAGGTTGGCTGGACCTGTGAGGCGGATCGGAAGGGGCCGATCAACATAGCGTGAATCGCCGAGCGCCGAATGAAGAAACCGTTCCACCAAGCCGCGGTGCTGGTGATGTCTGCCAATCAACCGTCGTTCTCGCAGCCCGAGCAGATTGCTCGATCGCAGCACCGCTTCGAAAGCTGGGGAACATTCGATCAGGCCGCCAGCCCGATCCAGCAGCGCAAATGGCTTATCGCCATCCAGCGAGTGGTGTGTCACCAACTCGTTGCGTAGCCGATTGCCACTGAGCGCTCTCCCGACCTCATGCATATTGATGATGTGGGGCAGCAGCGCGCGATGGA
>JAFEEZ010000351.1 GCA_018240825.1 Pseudomonadota bacterium
CGATTTCGCCGGCATTGCGGAGCGCAATCGCGCGCTCTGCGAACAACTGGCGACGATGCGCCAGGTGATCGCCGACGACGATCTGACGTTCGACACGCTCAGCCGCCGCGTTCGCCGCGTCACCGGCCTGCTGACCGATGGGTTGGCAAGCTGGCTCAGAACCTATCACGCCCGCCCGCTCGCGCTGCCGGGCTAGGGCCTGGTCAAAGTCCACGCAGCCGGTTGCGGAAGCCCGCCCGCGCTTCGTCGAGCCGCGAATTGAGCTCCTGCCGCAGCCCGGCGCGCAACTGGTCGAGCGCCGACGGTCCGCCGGCCTGGTCGGTGACGTGCTTGACCGTTTCGTCGACGCTCGGACCAAACAGCCCCAGCCCCTTCGACTGCTCGATCGCGCCGATCGTCCAGAACTGATCGGCATGCGCGAACTTGTCCATCACCTCGAACGGAATCGTGCAATAACCGTTATTGCCCCACCCCGCGCCCCAGCTGTTGCGCACGAGATAGGCCTTGTCGTCGAGGTCGTAGCCGACGATCAGCATCGCGTGACCGCTCGCCGGCGGGTCGCCCGGGTTGACGTTCGGCACCGGCATTACGCCGGTCTGCGCGGCTCCGTCATAGCATTCGCGCGGCGCGAAGATGCCGAACGCGACCGGCAGTCCCTGTGCCAGCGCCGCCCACGCCGCTTCGCCATAGGGCGTGCGCGCGAACTGCACGGCGTTGTAATGCTGTGCGTTCTGGTAACAAGCCTCGGTCGGCTTCGCGGTAACCATCGCTTCCTCGAACGGCCACATTCGCTCCTCGCAGACGCCGAACGCCATCACCGCGGCCATGCCGTGGTGGATGTAGCTCCCGCAATGCGCATTCTCCTCTTCCTTCGCCATCGCGCGCGAATTGTAGAACAGGAACAGCCGCGACATGTCGGTGACCGGCAGCCCCGCCTTCTTCTGGTGCAGTTCAAGCGCTCCGACGATCGCGTTGGCGGTGCAGCTTTCGGTTTGGCGCTGGTCCTCGACCGGCGAACAATGCGGACGCAGATCGACGTGGCGCGGCAGATCCTTCAGGACTGCGGGATCGGCGTTGAGCTTGGGGGCGGGGGCCAGGGTCGCTTCGAACCGGCAACCGTTCAACGAGCGTTCGGACATCGTCACTCCTCCTTCGTCGGTTCGTCAGGGACAGGAATTGATGCTCGGATCGTGATTGACGTGCATCACGCCCGAACCGCGCACCGAGCCGTCGGGGTTGTACAGCGCGAAAGCGACATCGCAGGTATTCCGCTGCATTTCGCCCGGATAGGTATAGCCGTTGATCGAGAATTGAGCGCGCGCGGTCGATCCGTTGAACTGACCGGTAAACGTCGCTGCGTAGCCGTCCCCCGTTGTGCCCGAGCCGTTGAGCACGCCGTTCGAGTCGACCGTCACGTCGTAACTCCCGCCATTGGCTTCCCGCCATCGGCCGTTGAGCGATTCGTAGGCCGACCCAGGCGTCCCGGTGGCGGTCGGACTGCTGTCGGTGGCGACATCGGTCGGGACCGGTTTGGGTTTCTTCCCGGCGTCGGCGATCGCGCCGATAATTCCCGCCAGGATCAACAGACCCAGCAGACCGCCGCACCCGATCGCGGTCCATTTGATCCACGCCGTCTTGAACGGGTTGGACCAGTCGACCTGCGACGCCCGGTCGCCGCCGCCGGCAAAGAGAGAATTGACCGGCGGGGGTCCCGGCGGCCCGGGCGGCGGAGGGGTCGGCCGCTGCGGCGCAGCGGAGTTGTTGACCGCGGCGACCAGTTCCGCGCGATATTCCTTCGCGGTTTGCGGCCGGCTGGCAGGGCGGTTCGACAGGCCGCGCTCGATCAATTTGTCGATTCCCGGCGATACGTCCGATCGTCCGCCCGACGGCGGTTGCCAATGCCCTTGCGGCAGCACGTCGACGAGCAATTCGTAGAACATCACCGACACCGAATAGATGTCGGCCGAGGGCCCGGCCGCGTCGGGATTGGTGATCTGTTCGGGCGCCATGTAGCGCGGCGTGCCGAGCCCGGTTCCGGTGCCGCTTTCGATCTTGTTGGCAGCGCGCGCGATGCCGAAGTCGAGGATCTTGAGCGGGGCCGCGACGTCGGTCGGGTCGGTCGTCAGCATGACGTTTTCGGGCTTGAGATCGCGGTGGACGATTCCCATCGAATGCGCCGCATCGAGCCCGTCGAGGATTTCAGCGATGATCCGCGCCGCGACGCGCAACGGGACCTCGGTGCGCGCGGTGACCTGCTGTCGCAGCCATTCGCGGAGCGATACGCCGTCGACGAATTCCATCGACACGAATGGCTGGTCGTCCTGTTGGCCGACATTATAGACCGACACGACATTCTTGTGGCGAATGTCCTGCGTCAGCACGCCTTCGGCAATCAGCCGCTTGATAGCGGCTTCGCCGCCGACCACGTCAGACCTTATCAGCTTGAGCGCGACGTTCCGGTCGCCAATGCTGTCCTTCGCGCGATAGACGATGCCCATTCCGCCGCGGCCGATGACCGATTCGATGGTATAGCGATCGGCGAACACGGTACCCGGTTCGAGCGCGGTATCCTCGGCCTGGCGAAACCCGCGCGGCTTGGTCTCATCACCTGAGATCGTGTTGAGACTGCTGAGGTCGATCGGCCCCGCTCCCATCGCCTGACCGGCGAGGGGCTTGCCGCAATGCTGGCAGAACGAGGCACCCTCGGGATTTTCGGCCTTGCAATTCGGACAGGCGATCATGCCGGGGGCTCCTGAAGGGCGGGGGTTCGTGTCACCGTCACCAGGCTTACGCGGTCGAATTCGCGTGTGAACCGAACCGCCAGTTTGAGCGCTCCGGGCGTCTTGACGAGCGGTTCGATCACGTCGCCGTCGTCAAGCGCAACGGTTTTGTCCGGGCCGAGCGCCGATCCGTTGACGCGCAGTCCGTTGCTGCCGCTCGCACGCAGCATCAGCCGGTCGTTCTCGACATAGAGTTCGAAGTGGCGCCGCGACAGCGTCAGCGATTGGTCGGCGTCGATCGCGCCATGGCTGTCGGTGACAGAAAGATGGACGTCGCCCTCGCCGCCCGCCGCGCGCGTCTTCGACCGGCCGAACGCCAAGATACCGTCGGGCGTGGAGATCGGCAGCTCGAGCGCCGGCGTTTCCTGCCTGCCGAACCCGGCGAAGCGGAACGCGACCGATCGCGGCACGCGCAGATCCTCGGTGATGCCGCGCAGCCCCATCCGCCGTTCCTCGACGTCGAGGCGGTGGATGTTCATGTCGATCGCCGACACGACCTTGCCGTCGTCCTTGCCGCGCGACGTGTTGTCGGTGATCTGGATGACGTTGCCGTTCATCGCGTTCTCCGACGATATCTGGACCACCGGCCCCGCCGATCCGGCGCTTTCACCCGCGACGTTGAGCAGCACGCGGCTGGAAAAGGCGAAATTCTCTTGCCGCGCGCGCCAGCGCGTCGCGACCGTCCACATGATCTCGACCTCGTGCAGCCCGGCGCGGTCGAATTCCTGCGCGGTGACCGACGCGGGCGCGCGCGTGCCGGGGTCGAGCGTTTCCCAGCCCAGCCGCTCCTCGCGCCAGTCGCCCTTCTCCCGGCTCCACAGCCCGGTGACGAACAGCGGGCGGTCGATCGTCGACGAATTGTAGAGATCGAACGGCAACGCGACCGATCCGCCGACCGGCGCGTTCATCGTCGCGCCCGGAATGATCTGGAGATGCGGGTCGACGCAGATGTGACAAAGTCCGTCGTCGCCGACCAGTCCGCCGCATTCGGCGAACGCCATGCACCGCGCGAGCGGCTGGCCGCACTCCTCGCAGAATGCGGCATCGGGGTCCTTCCTGACGGCCGCAACGCAACAGTCCTTCGGACTACGCAGCCTCTTCATGACCATGACGACACCGCCCGGGCGCTCAGGTGCGCATCTGGTGGCCGCAGCCGGTGCAGAACCGCGCCTTGGACGACAAGGTCTTGCCGCATGATGGACATTCGACGGTTTCATCCTCGACCTCGGGCGTGCCGTCGGCCTTCGGCGTGCGATCGCCGCCGCCGGCGCCATAGGCCACCCCGGTCGCGCCGGTCATCCCGGCCTTGAGCACGTTGAGTTCATGTTCGCGACTGGCCGCCATGTCGGCGCGGTTTTGATCGGCCATCTTCGCGACGACCGCCGCCATTTCCTCGCCGCCCGCCGCGCGCGCCTGAACCTCCGCAATTCGGGCCGACGCGGCGCCTTCCGAATAGCTCGCGGTAAGCGCGCTGATCTGGTCGGGCGTCATACCCGCCGCGGCGCCGAGCTGAGCGACGCGGCTGCGCGCTTCGGCGTCCATCGTCGCGATCGTATCGTCGGTGGCGGCGCGATTGACCTTGATCCCGCGATCGGCGCGGCGGTCCTCCAAATCTTCTTCGTGGTGCCCGGTGCGCCGCAGATTCTCGAACGCCTGGTCCGCCCAGCCCTTCGCCTTTTGCTGCTCGAAGGCGTCGCGATTCTTGTCGATGTCGAGATCGGTCGCGGCGTCGAGTCCGCGCTCCGCGCGCCCGACCTCTCCCTCGGCGCGCCGTTCGCTGCGGCCGAATTCGCTTTCCAGCCGCCGCATCTCGATGCCGTGCTGGCGTTCGAGCGTGTCGATTTCCTGTTCGACGCCGACCAGTCGCTTCTTCACTTCGGTCAAGTCGATGACGTGGCTCGCCTCGGCGATGTCGTTCTCGAACTTGCCCGCGCGCTCCTCGCGCAGCATGCGGATTTCGTGCTGAAGCGCCTCTGCTTCCTGCCGCCGCGCCGCCGCTTCGCGGGCATCGATGAACTGAACCTCGCTGTTGAGCACCATGTTGGCGAGTTCGTCCTCGCTCGCCTGCTCCAGCTTCGTGGTGTCGACGTTCGCCTTGATCTGGACAGAGGTCGATTCGGATTGCCGCGCGACCTGACGCTTCATCAGGTCGAGCTGATAATCGAGCGCCGATTGCTGGCGCTCGATCTCGGCGCGTTCGAGCTGCTCGCGCTCGACGGCGTTCATCGCCCAAGTGACCGAGGCGTTCTTTACCATCACGCCGATATCGCCGCAGATGCGCTCGGCCTCGGTCATCATATCGGCCTGGATCTGGTCCTGCAGGCCGCGATTGCCGCGAATCTCGTCGGCATTGTGCCGGCCGAGCACCGCTTCGAACACGCGGTCCTTGAACTGCGGCTCGATCCGGCTGAGCACATCGAACCGCGACAGCGCCTTGCGGCCCGGCAATTCACCGTCCTTTGGCGGGTCCTGCTCATTGCGCGAAACCCCGCTCATCAGTCCCAGGATGTTGCTCGGTTTGTCGGGGTTGAGTTGCAGTTCCATCGTCGCGGTGCCCGCGATCTCGACATTGTCCTTCGACATGCCCTTGACCGCGAACTGGACCTGGAACGGCTTCAGGTCGGCGAGCATCACCGCATAATGATGCGATCCGCCGATCAGCCCCTTCACCTTTTCCCACAGGCCGCCGACCGAGAATTGCGTTCCCTTGAACGAGTCGATCAGCGCGCCGTCGCGGAACAACAAGGCCGCAAGGTCGGGCGGGGAGGCGAAGCGTGTTTCGAAGAAAGTCTTGAACTCGGACTCGCGGACGAATTCGGCGAGCAGATTGGGGTCCGTCAGGACAAGTGGGTTCGACTCCATGGCTTACGCTTCCTCCCACTTACGATGCTGGAAATAATGCCAGACGTTATACGCGATCACGAGCACGATGATGACTGTGGCGATCGGGTGTTGCGTGACGATGTATTGAATCTTGCCGCTGGCTGTCAGGTTCTGCACCGACTTTTCCATCGCGCCGACATTGCCGACCACGCCCATGATGCTGCACGCTAGCGTGAACAGCGACATCAGCAGCGCCGCGAGCCGGGCGAAATGCGAACCCTTGCTGAGGCCGCTCGACGCGGCCAGCGCCTCCAGTCTTTCGCGCTCGGTCAGTTCGGTCTCGTGCGCCTTGCCGCGCTCGACCGCCGCCTCGCGCGCTTCCTTGTCGACATGGAGGAAATCGGGTTCGGCGGCCTTGTTGCGCTTCGCGGTCGACGCGACGGTGAGATTGTAGGCGCGTCGCCGCCACCAGGCGACCAGCGCAAGGAATATCCATACCAGGGCAACCACCACCGTTATCCTGGCTGTCGTGTCGATCAGCGGCCATGCTTCCGGAGGAATTCGGTCAATTGCGTCCTGCACGTTTGCAGGAATTTGATCCAGCGCCACCTGCATCAACTATACTCCCCCCAAATACAGCCCGAGTCGGAGCGTAACCACGACGCCATGCCGTGGCAAGCATTCAACCGACTCTACTTTTGATTGGCCCGCTCTTGACTCCGACTACGCCATCCGTTGTCATTAGCTAAAGCGTCAAACTCGCGAAAAGCGGGTCACACCGCAGTAAAGTTTTTGGAATCGAGGCTGATTTTCAGTGATTTAACATAGGGGGCGGATGATGTTGACGCGAGACTCACTGGCGGCTGCCGCAAATGGCCGGGCGCCCGCGCGAATGTCATTCCTGATCCTCGAAATGTTTCCGTTCCTGCTGATCCCGGTGCTGGTCTACAACCTGTTCGCGGCGTTCGCCGGCGGCACTGTGCCGGGCACCGAGATTCCGCGCATGCTGGCCGGCGTCAACAGCGCCGCGATTACTGTCACGATGCTGTCGGGCGTGCGGTTCAGCCTCAGCTGGGGCGA
>JAFEEZ010000352.1 GCA_018240825.1 Pseudomonadota bacterium
AAAAAAGGGCCGCTCCCAAAAGGAGCGGCCCCGATTTTTTACGCTTTCGCGATCGGCTTAGAAGTCGACCTTCGCGCCGACGCGGAAGTAGCGGCCGACGAACAGGCTGTCGCCCCACGCCGGGTTGAACTGATACAGCCCATAAGCGGCGTTCGGCTCGTAGGTCGGTTTGGTGTCGAGCAGGTTCTTGACGTCCATGTAAACTGTCAGACGGCTCTGGATCTTCGCCTCGGCGTGGCCGTCGAGATAGAAGACCGACTTCGCGCGGCACTGAACCGGCGAACCGTCGTTCCACGACGCCAGCTGACCGTTGTCGGCGCTCGCCTGACAATCGCCATAGACGCCGCCCGAGTCGGTCGCCCATGAATTGTACCCGCTGGTGTAATAGGCGGTCAGGCTGACATTGCCCTGGCCATTGAAGTCCAACGTGTTCTGCCAGGTTGCACGCCACTTCGGCGCGGCCGAACAGGACGTGATGTTGCACGCGCCGAGCGAGTTGTCATACCGATTGACCGACCCGTCTTCGTTGGTCTGCTCAAGTCGCAGCAACAGCGAAGCGTTCGCGTTCGAGGTCCACTTGATCCCGTTGGTGATAGGAATGCGGACAAGTGCCGAGAAGTCCAGACCGCGCGCGAGGAACTGGTCGGCGTTCTTGTACGAACCGGCGGCCGATCCGAGCAACGGCAGCGCCGTCAGATTCTGCGGATCGGGCGTCCCCTTGATTACGGTGATGCCCGGCGCAGTAACGACGCCGTTGTTGGTATAGTATTGGTTGATGATCGCCTGATTGACCGTCGCGCCAATAATCACGTTCTTGATCTTGGTCTGCCAGAAATCGGCCGTCAGCGTGACCGCAGGGATCGGCGTCAACACGACGCCGGCGGTGAACGACTGCGACTTCTCCGGCTTCAGGTTCAAATTGCCCTGCGAGGTCAGGCCATAGTTATAACCGCCCGAATAATAGGCCGGGTTGCTGGCGTGCGCCGCGCAGAACGCCGTGAACGTCGGCGAGGCGCAATTGATCTGAGCCGAAACGAAACCCGTCGTCGGCAAGGCGAACGATTCGCTGAAGCTCGGGATGCGGAACCCGCGTGAGTAGGTGCCCCGCAGCTTCACCTGCTCGATCGGCTTGAATTCCGCTTCGAACTTCGGCGAGAATGCCGACTGGCCGGTCGAATAGCTGTCGTACGACCCGAGCGCCTTCACCTTGAGCATGTCAACGATCGGCAGCGAGACTTCGTATCCCGCCGACCACACATGACGCTTACCGACCACGCTGACCGCGTTGATGCTGTAGTAACGCGCGTTCGGGTTGGTGTTGTTCGGCGCATTTGCGCTCGGCTGATTGATCGATTCATACCGGAACTGGCCCGTTACGGCGACGTTCACATCGCCACCCGGCAGCTTGAAGACATCCTTGTCGACCGATGCTTGGATCTGCGTCAGCTTCGAAATCGAACGATTGAAGTTCGGCTTGAATACACCCTCGAAATTAGCCTGAGAATTCTGCGACGGATCGACGAAATTGAAGGTTCCCTTCGCGATCGCGTCCATCAACCCCTGAAGATAGATATAACCCGTGTTCCGCGTCTTGAGGATGACCGACGACGCCGTGCCGTTCAGCGAGACATTCCAACCGTCACCGATCGTGCCATTGACGCCCGCGGTAATGCGGTACGTCTTGGTGTCGGTGTTGGTGGAGCGGGACGCCGGCACCAGCCCGAGCAGACGAGCGACCTGACCCTGCGCCGCGAACGGATTGTTCGGGTTCAGCGTTCCGTTAGCAGCGGTGCAACCGCTGGCGACGAGCGTCTGGGGGGCGGTGGGCGTCAACGGCGAAGTAACGAGAGCGCTAGTTCCCGCCGCACAGACGTAAACCGGCAGGAAGATGGCGGCCACGGTCGACTTGATGCCGCCATCCGCGGTCGAACCCGTCAGAGCGGTCGGACCCGCATTGTTGCCCTTCGTCGAGGTGTTGTAATAATTGGCCATTACATAGGCCTCACCGAACGACCCCAGCTTAACCGTGGCGCGTGCGTTCAGGCCCTTGCGGGTAATGTTCGAGGTGTACGAACGATACTCGGTGACCAGGTCTTCCTGGCAAACCGTGGCCGGCGTAATGAACTGACCGTTGCTGGAGCCGCTGACGGCACGCTGCGTCGCATTCAGCGTGTAGGGGGTCAGCGACTGACAACCCAAGGCCGGGTTAAGCAGTTGATAACCGCCCTGCGAGGCAAGCGCGGCGTTGTAAGGGCGGACATACGGCACCAATGTCGAGGCAAAGCCACCATAGCTGCCATCGGCTTGAATGCCGTTGCGGATACCGTTGAACAAGCAGCCCTGCGCCGCTGTGCCGCAAATCCTGCTCTGGTCGGCGGTGTTGAACGGATAGCCGCGGTCACGCAATAACAGCGGATCGCTCTTCTGATACTCGCCGTTGACGTAAACGTTGAAGCCCTGCTCGTCGAGCTTGCCGTAGCCGGCGCTCGCGCTGAGCTTGCGCTCGCCATTGTCGCCGCGCTGCGAAATGGCGGCCGAACCATTGAGGTGCAGGCCAGTGATCTCACGCTTGATGATGACGTTGACCACGCCCGCGATCGCGTCCGAACCATAGGTCGCCGACGCACCGTCCTGCAGCACATCGACGCGCTCGACGATCGACGACGGGATGGTGTTGATGTCGACGAAGTTGCGGTAGCCGTCATCGCCCAACGGGTACGATGCGGTGCGCATGCCATTGAAAAGCACCAGCGTATAGGCGTCGTTCAGACCGCGCAGCGACGGCGCGGAGGCGCCGGTGGCGAAACCGAACGACGACCAGCTCGGCGGCGCGGTGCCGGCGTTGTTGGCGCTCAGCAGCTGCAGCTGGTCGGCGACCGTGGTGATGCCGCGATTCTGCATGTCGGCGGCGCTGATCGATACGACCGGCGACGCGGTCGCGGCAGCCGGATTGCGGGTGATCGACCCGGTGACGATGATATCGCCGCTCGCCGGCTGATTGTCCTGCGACTGAGCCTGGTCGCCAGCCGCCGTCGTGGCGGGAGTCGGAGCGGCGTCCTGCGCCATCGCCGGCGTGGCGAACACGGCAAAGCCGGCGCCGAGCAGCGTCAGCGCGCCGCGCGCGGTGCTGTCACGCAGCGAGCGCGAAAAATTCGAAGTCTTGGTCACGTAGCGGTTTCCCTCGCTTGACCCGCGGCCGCTGTTCGCGATCTCGACGGGCGGTTGCCAAGCCCCTTTTGCGGGCGCAATGCGCCCAAAGAGCCATGTGCGGCGGGATAGGAGCGCGGCGCGCGCGCTGTAAAGGCGGGTTTGACCGCGCCGCCTAGTTTTCAAAACGGCTGTAGCTAAAATGACACAGGCGCTCGCGGACGGAAAACCGCCTTGCCGAGACCGTCGAACGGCCGGCCGTCCGCCGGGAAATTACAGTCCAAGAAAGAACCGGGGGCGACCGGCGACGCCCCCGGATCGATGGTCAGAACTTGAAGCTGGCGCCGGCCTTGAACGTGCGGCCGATCAGACCCGCCGCGTGCCAGGACGCCAGATAGTTCGTCTGCGTAGCGTAGGCCGTGTTCGCGAACGTCGGCGCGCGAGCCCCGAACAAGTTGCCCACGGTCAGCGAGAACGTGAACTGGTCGCTCACTTTCGCCGCCAGGTTCAGGTCGGTGTAGATAAAGCTCTTGATATAGCAAAACTTCTCCACCGGCTGGCCGGTCACTTTGTAAATCGCGGCGTTGCACGAAATGTCGCCGTTGACCGACGATGCCTGATCGGCGGCGACCGCCTTGATGCGACCGACATAGTAGGTCGTCGCGGTCAGAGCGAACGGACCTGCGATCAGCGTGTTCTGCCAGTTGCCGCGCCAGCGCGGCGTACCGCCGCCCGAGGACAGATCCTCCGGCCCCACCGTGCCGGCATACTTCTGGATCGCGCCGCCTGTGGGGTGCAGGTCATATTGCAGTGTTTCCTGCACGTCGAGCCGGCTCTCGAACCGGATGTCATCCTTGATCGGGATCCGAGCATCGAGGCTGAACTCGAGCCCCGAGATGACGAGGAACGCCGAGTTCACGTACGGCGCGTTGAGCACCAGCAGACGTGGCAACGAATTGAGGTTGGACGGATCGGCGCCGTCAATCACATTGCACGAATAGCCCGCGCCGATCGCTGCGACCTTGGCGCACCCGGCGGCTGACGCCGCGGCAGCCGAAGCGAAACTCTGGTTCGCGACCGAGTAGTAGGCGTTGATCGCGTCGGCGACCAGCGGGCCGGTGATGATCAGGTTCGACTTCCGTACGCGGAAATAGTCGGCCGTGAAAGTCAGCCACTTGACCGGGTCGACGATCGCGCCCGCGGTAAAGCTGCGCGAGATTTCCGGCTGAATGTCGGGGTTGCCGACAAAGCCCCGGCCAAGACTGTAGGCGGCCGTATAACCGGCGTTGCCAGGGTGCGCGGCGACAAACGCCGGCGCGGCGCTGGCGGGATTGAACCCGACGAAGCCCGAGAACGAACTACGCGCATCCGATTCGGCGAAGGTCGGCGCCCGGAAACCTTCCGAATAGGTGCCGCGAAGCGCGAGCCCCTTGACGGGCTCGAACTTGATCGTCGCCTTCGGCGAGAAGCGCCCGATGCCGGTCGAATAATGGTCGTATCGGCCCGAAACGTTGACATCAAGAACGTCGAGGATCGGCGCATCGAGTTCGAAGAAACCCGCCCAGACCGAACGCTTACCGAACGCCTGCGCGGTAGACACGCCGGGGAGGTCGAGGTTCGGGTTGATGCTGCGGTTGTTCAACTCCTCGCGGCGGAACTGACCGCCGACGGCGAGTTGTAGATCACCGCCCGGCAACGCGATCAGCTTGCCGCTGAGCGTCGCGTCGACCGTGATCTCGGTCGAATCGGACTTGGCCCTGATCTGCGGCGCCACCTGGTCGCGCACCGCCTGGCTGTTAAGCCCCGGATTCACGAAGTTGTAGGAGCCCGTGTTGATCGCCTTGACTAGGCCGGCCAGATTGAAAGGTCCGTTCTGTTTCGCATCGAGATTGTCGCGCGAATAGGCAGCGGCGACGTTCCAGTTCCAGTTATCGCCGATATCGCCCTTCAGTCCGGCAGAGATGCGATACACCGTGTTGACGCGCGACCTGACGTTCGGAATATCCCCGAACAAGTAATAAATCCGCGCCGCACCCTGAGCCGGGTTAGCAGCGAAGGCGGCGGCGTAGGGGTTGTTGGGATTAAGCTGGCGGTCGGCGGCCGTCGCGCAGTTTACGCCCGACGAGCAGATATAGACGGGCAGCACGATGCCCGGAGCGCTCGTTGCCGTCGCCGGACTGCCGCCGAACGCCTGGGTCTGGCGGATGCCGACCGGCGCACCGGTGAGCGTAACACGGTTCTGCGA